>JAIFLU010000166.1 GCA_020048915.1 Bacteroidota bacterium
AAGGGGGAAACAATTTTCGCCTTTTGCATGGGCGTCCCAGTTGAAGCTATAAAAATTACTTCACTCGGTAAAAATTCAAAACTTTGCAGCAAAAGCGTTGCATCTGTAAAAATGCTTGGAAGCAATGAAAAACTAAATTGGAAACAGGAAGGTGAAGCTCTTGTAATTGATAAACCTACCAAACTTCCCGAGTGGAAAGTGATTTCTTTTAAAATTGATTTTAAGTAACTGTATTCAACTCTGCCAGGGTTTTAACCCCAGGCAGAGTTCTCTATATATTAAACAGTAGAAAATTTATCGAATGTGTTGAATTGTTTTAGATTCAGATGGATCATTTAAGACGGCTCCAAAATATAAAAGCTACAACAGTTCCGGTAAATACAATAATCCATCGCAAAACTTCCGGTTTTATTTTTCCGGCAAGTTTACCTCCAATCGCACCACCGGTAATAGCACCAACTGCCATAATAACTGCGACAAGCCAGTCGACCTTGCCCGAAAAAGAAAAATAGATGGCCGCAGATAAATTTATACAAAAAGAGATAGCCTGTTTTAAGATATTAAGACTTGTCAGGGAATCGTCCAGCATAAGTCCTAATACTGCCATCAGAATAATACCAAGACCTGCCCCAAAGTACCCGCCATAAATAGCTGCTGCAAAAATCAAAGCCAATAAACCGAAACTATTTTTGGTATGATGAATTTTTCCTATTCGGGAAATGACCCAATTTCTCAAAGGTACTTGAATACCTAAGAGTATAGTAGCTCCAAATATAAGGAAAGGAACGGCTATATTAAATGAGCGTTCGGTCGTATTCAATAAGAGCAGCCCTCCGGCAATGCCGCCCAAAATGCCGGCAGGTAAAATTTTCCAAAGACGTTGCTTTTGGGCTTGAAAATCTTTACGTTGTGCAAATGCACCACTTAGTAGGCCTGGGCATAAAGCAACCGTATTGGTAACGTTTGCGACAACTGGCGACAAACCAATAGCAGTCAGTACCGGAAAAGTAATCAAGGTGCCACCTCCTGCTATTGCGTTTATAACTCCGGCAGCCACGGCAGCTAAAAACGCGAAAAAAAGGAATAGAAACGACATCGTTATTTTTGATTTAGAGTCTAAAGATAATCCTTACTTCAATACTATATTCATGTGTGATCCCATTTCAATTATAGGGTGTATTTGGTAAAATTCAAATAATTAATTAAATAACTATGTCTTATGCAGATGAACAAACATATTCCTTTAAAAATACTGTATTTTCAATGAGATTCATTAAACAATAACTATATTTGTAGCTATTGATTAAACCTTAAAATTATTGAAGCTATGAACCTACGAAATGCATTACTTAATACACTAAGCCTTTTAACGATAGCTATTGTTTTTGTTTTCACATCCTGTAAAAGTGGAAACTCAGGAGAAGTTGCCGATACACTCAATGCCGATAGCGTTGATATGGCAACTCTTTCCCAAGATGTTAAAGATGTTGTATATCCATTGCCAACTCCATTTGAAGTAACCAATATGTTAACCCAAATTGGAGCAAAATATAATTCGGCAATTTTAAATCCTACCAATAAAGCTGAGAAGTATTTTACAGAATCCAGTAAAGCGATAAATCTTGGTATTTATGGAGCCGATCTTGCATACGCTGCTACTTACGAACAAAAACAAGATGTTAAATTATATTCGAAGTCACTAAAAACATTAGTAGACGAACTTGGTATCAACATTGATTACAGCCTGATGCTATCGGATGAGTTCAAAGAAAAGCTTAACAACAAAGATACATTGGTTAATTATATTTCTAAGACATTTTACGATACCTACCAGTTTTTGGGAAAAAAGAGCAATCCTGATTTAGCCCTTTTAATGGGTTCGGGTGTTTGGGTTGAATTAATGTATATCGCCACTAACATATCAGAAGATACTTATAACTACAGTGGAATTGTAAAATTAATTACCGATCAGAAAGATTCTTATACAAAATTAATGGCACTTTTAGCTGCCAGAAATTCGAATGCCGATATTAAAGCACTGGAAACTCAGTTATCAGTGTTAAAACCAGTTTTTGATAAAATTGATGCAGGCCTTTCGGAAGGTGATTACAAGATTATATTAAATACGATTAAAGAAGTTAGGAAATCGTTAGTATTATAAAAATTTGTTTTAATTTAATTTGATGATATATTGCAGCCCATAGCTTTTGCTAAGCAATGGGCTGTTTTTTTATAAGAGCCAGGTCAATGAACGAATCCATTCTTAAAGCGCTGATGCGTTTATTTGCAATTGTTGCTGATGTCAATAAAGAAGGACATTCGGACAACGAACGCAGTATTGTGATGGATTATCTCGACCGGCAATACAGCCATGAGATTGCTGAGAAATACCTGGGTTATTTTGATGAGCAGGTAAGATATTTTCATCCGGAGTTGATGCATTACAATGAGGCAGAAACCAGGAAACAGCATATTTCGAATGAAGCCAATATCGACACCTTATTAAATCAGATAAATGAAGAACTTGAGCAGGAGCAACGTCTCATCGTTATCATTTACTTACTTGATTTCATAAATCGGGACGGAATAACTACGAACGAATTAAAGTTTGTGACCGGTATTGCCGAAAAGTTAAAAATAACCGAAGACGAATATCACGACGCCAAAGCATTCACCTTTGACGAACAGGACGAAATTAGAAATAAGGAAAGACTTCAATATATTGATTCGAACGAGTCTTTTGAACATCCTGAAATTAAGCATATGCTTAGTGAAAAGTTGGATGGCAGAATTGTAGTATTGCATTTCCCCAGCTCTAACCTTCATGTTTTCAGATATTATGGTAAGCTAAATCTATTTATAAATGGTCATAATATAAAGCCCGACCGTTCCTATATATGGTCTCCAGGCTCTGTAATAAAAAATCCCAAAATTGGTTCTTTGTATTTTAGCCGCATGGCGGGGCGGTTTATTCAGGCCAACGTTGAGAATAAATTTGTATTTGAAGCAGACAATATAGAATACACCTATCGGAATAGCTCTAACGGTCTAAAGCGTTTCAATCTCACTGAAGAATCTGGAAGATTAATTGGAATAATCGGGGGAAGTGGCTCCGGAAAATCTACCCTGATCAATGTTTTAAACGGTAATATCAAACCGCGCAGAGGTTCTATTCAGATAAACGGTTTTGATATTCATGAAAACAAAGATTTACTTAAGGGCGTTATTGGTTTTGTGCCACAAGATGATTTATTAATTAAAGAGCTTACCGTATTTCAGAACTTATATTATAATGCCAGGCTTTGTTATAACCATTACTCCGAAGTACAGATAAACCAAGTTGTTGAGGTTGCCCTGGTTGATTTTGATTTGGTTGAAGCCCGCGATTTAAATGTTGGCGATGCATTTACTACTATTTTGAGCGGAGGGCAGCGTAAGCGTCTCAATATTGCGCTGGAACTTATACGCGAACCTTCTATTCTATTTGTTGACGAACCGACTTCGGGTTTATCCTCGGCCGATTCGGAAAAAGTAATTGTATTGCTGAAAAGGCAGGCCCTTAAAGGAAAGTTGGTGATTACTAATATTCACCAACCCTCGTCAGATGTTTTTAAGATGCTCGATAAATTGCTGGTCATGGACCAGGGTGGGCGCGTTATATTTTATGGTAACCCTATCACTGCTATTACCTATTTTAAGCGGGCCGCAAAATATGCCGACGCCGAAGAAAGCGAATGCCTGAGTTGTGGAAACATCAATGCTGAGCAAATTCTCCGAATTGTCGAAGCGAGGGTTGTAGATGCAAATGGGAAATTAACCCGGAGACGGAAAACTACCCCCGAAGAGTGGTATCAGCGGTATCTTCAGAATATTGATGTCAGAGTCCAGAAAACTCAAAGGGAGCATGATGAATCTATTCCAAAAAGTAATTTTTGGATTCCAAACCATTTTAAGCAGTTTAAGATTTTTCTGGAACGCGATCTTCTGGCTAAATTTCATAATAAACAATATTTGTTTATAAATGCTTTGGAAGCTCCCTTATTAGCCTTTATCCTGGCGTTTTTTACCAAAAATTTTCTTTACGAAGAAGGGGTTTCGAAATATATTTTTAGTGAGAATCCGAATATTCCTGCATTTCTTTTTATGGCTGTAATTGTTGCTTTATTTTTAGGCTTAATTATAAGTGCCGAAGAAATTTTTAAAGACCGGAAGATACTTAAGCGGGAGAAGTTTCTAAACTTAAGTCGGTCGAGTTATCTTTTCTCAAAAATTATTATCTTATTCTCGATTTCTGCGCTTCAAACCATCATATTTGTTCTTATTGCCAATACTATGCTTGAGATCCGGGGGATGGCACTGCAATATTGGCTTATTCTTTTTACATCATCTTGTTGGGCGAATATGGTCGGCTTAATTATCTCATCGGGACTAAATTCAGTTGTTACAATTTATATTCTGGTTCCAATAATTTTAGTTCCCGAGTTATTGTTCAGCGGGGTTGTTGTCGATTTTAATAAAATGCATAATAAAATAGCCTCTGAGAAATATGTGCCGCTTATTGGTGATATTATGACATCGCGTTGGGCATACGAAGCCATTATGGTTACTCAGTTTAAGGATAATAAATTTGAGAAGCAATTTTATGAGGCAGAGAAACGCGTTAAAACAGCTTCTTTTTATAAATCCTATGGAATACCAGAATTACAGGATATAGCAGATCAAAGTATTAAACTTGCTTCCCAAAAATCAGACACATTACGTTTAGCATCAAAGCTTCAGGTAATTCGCACCGAAATAGCAAAAATTTGTGAAGAAGCAGAATGCACGGATAATGGATTGATTAGCCAATTAAATGTTTCGTCGTTTAATACCGATGTTTATCAAAAGCTGGATACCTTTTTCAATAAAGCTGAACAGAAATTTATCAAATTTTATAACGAAGCTGTTATTTATAGAGATAGCAAATATCTCAGGCTAGCGGATAAAATGCATGGAATGGAGAAAGTGAGTGCGTTTAAGGATAAATACTATAATAAACAGCTTGCCTTGGTGGTAACCAATGAGAAAGAGATTAATGAATTCGTTATTCAAAATAATGAATTGGTGAGGGTTAGGGATGCCGTATTTCGGTCACCCGAGTCGCGCAACGGCAGGGCGCATTTTTATGCCCCAGTAAAAAGAATATTAAACTTAAGCATAGGTACGTTATGGTTTAATGTTCTGTTTATTTGGCTGTTTAATGGATTGCTTTTACTGGTTCTCTATTACGATGTGCTTCGGAAGATTATCGCCTACTTTGATATGCTTCTTATGAACAGGCGGACAAGGCGCAGGTTGTTGCGTCTTTTGTTATTGGAACAGCAAAGTGTAAGGCAAACATTAAAAGCCTTAAACCAGCCGAGATCATAATAGCCCAGAAATCTTGCTGAATAAACGCGAAATATTTTCTTTCGATTCGTCATCAAAATCAGCAAACGAAAATTTTCCTGTTGAGACATTATTCATAAATTCCATTGAGAGAACTGCTGGTGCTAGACCGTTTATTTCGAGGTATTCGGAATTTGATTCCGTAATGCCAATTCGTTTCTGGAGGATGAAATTTTTAAAATCGATTACAGAAAAAAGATCAACAATCTTACCTTGGTTTTCCAGGGAAATTAGTTTATTGGTCATTCGTTGATTATCATTTCCAAAGAGGTTTTCGAAGAGCTCCCTTTTTACCAATGCTGTTTCCGGGGCGTCGCTTAGTACTATTAAATATTCGAGTTTCCAGCCAAGTAAGAGATTTGCCAAGGTGGGAATATTCTTTGCAGAAGTTGCCGGGAGAAAAAACATTTCTTTTTCCGGCTTCAATAGGGTATATAATGCTGTTAAAAAGTAATAGGAGGCGTTGTCTTCTACTAAAATATTATTGTGCTTATGAATAAATTGCTGATCGGTAAAACGAGCCCCCATCATGGCATAAATTGGAGAAAGGGTATCGGTTGAAGCTCTGCTGAGCGATGCGGCATCATAAACGAGCGTTTCGCTGGTGTCGTCATCTTCCAGGGCCCTTTGTATAGCTAGTATCCGGTACATCTTGTTTACATCTACCAGGTGGGGCGAGTGAGTAGTGTAAATTATCATCAGGTTTTCTTTAATGTCTTCAAAAACTTTTAGAACATCTTCCTGTGCCCGCGCGTGCAGGCTAATTCCGGGTTCGTCGATCAGTAATACTTTTTCGCGTTGATGAAGTTTTGCTGCGGCCTTTAATTCCAGATAAAAAGAAAGGAACCATCGTACTCCGCGGCTGCGTTGTTTTGGATAAAGCCTTTCCTTGGTATCTTTAATCCAAAATTCCAGGTAAGGTTTGCCTTTTTTATCAGGGTGACTGAAATCGTAATGCTCCAGTTCAAAATTGATTTTTATTTTATTGTTTTTGCCGATACTTTGACGCCAAAAATCCTGAAAATTAATGGTGATTTCACCGTTGAGGTTTTCAATTTTTTGCTTGAGTATTCTGTTGTTTTGTTGTGCAAAAAATTCAGCATCGATTCCCGATATTATTAAAAAATTACGGGCAGCCTTATATCCTTCAACAGCGGTATTCTCATTCAATAAATCGTCAAGATCAATCCGGTTAGGTAATAAACTGCTGAAATCTTCGAAAAACTCGAATAAGGGAACATTCTTAAAAAAAGCTTCTCCAATTTGCAGAATAGATGAATAGGTATTTGCATTCGAAAGGACTTTGATGGCTTCCTGCCTAGCTTCATCATAAGGGAGGCCTTTGAAAAGGCAAATTGCAATTGAATTATTTATGGTAGTTTCTTTCTCTGAATTTTCTATCTGATGGTATTCGTTTTGTAATTGTTGGCTTAGAAAATTGAGTTTCTGCTCCAGGTTTCTGTTTTCTCTTGGGCTGATCGTAGAATTTAGCGATATTTCTGTTTGCGATATCGCTTCTTTCAAATCGTCGCATTTACGCAGTGAGTCTTCCAGTTTTTGTTTGGAATCGATAGTTGTTTTACAGTGTTTATAAATATCAAAAATTTCATTCAGCTCTTTTTGAAGTTCCAAACGCCTTTTTTGTTTCGCTTCAATTTGCATTTTTAATTGTTCCAGCGAAATTGATACTTTGTCGTGTTCTGTTTGGGCCTGGACTTTTAGTTCAGAATTTTTAGCTTTCTGAACCATTCGGTGAAAATCGGCTTTTGAGTTTTGAAGCCGCTGGTATTCATGCACCGACGACTCTTCGTATCGCTTTAATTGTAAAATTTCATTTTCGATCCGCGAGCCTCTATCGACCATGCTAACGATAGAGTTTTGCAGGGTTTTTTGTTCTTTTTCGTTATTTTCAGATTCCTGGTTATATAAGGCTACGATCTCTTCATTGGCAATCTCAATGGTCGCTAATTTGGTTAAGTTCCAAGATCGTTTTAGTATAATGCTGGTTTTTTCCTTCAAAAAGGTATAACTATTTTCCGAAAGATTAAGCGTTTTCAAAACCTGGATAATTTCCTCCTTGTCGGTATGGAATTCGCAGAAGACACTTGGATGGCTGAGGTCGCTTCTCAGAACATCATCGTTTATTGTTCCTGAGAAAAAGGCATTTAACGATTCCAAAACAGAAGTTTTTCCGGATTCGTTCTGACCAATAAGAACAGTAATATTATCAGGAGAAACATTGTTCCATCCCGAATCGACAATGGAGCGAAAATTAAGGATTCTAAAAGCTGCTAATTTCATAGCCTATGGTTTACAGGTAAATGTAATTATTTTCCTGAACATTTGAACCCGATCACCAAAATATCATCTACTTGGCGGTAGTCGCCCTTCCATTTCTTTAGTACCGATTCAATTTTTTCTCCTTGCCTGGCAACAGGATATTGCTGAATCCGCTGTAACAGGTTTCTGAAATTCGGATATTTAAATTTTTTCCCTCCTTCTCCTCCAAACTGATCGGGATACCCGTCGGTAAAAAGGTATACAGTGTCGTTCGGACTAAGAGTAAACTCATGGTTTGTAAAAGTTTTTTCCTGTTCTAAAGCAACACCAATAGGCATGCTATCTCCTTTAATTTCGATAAGCTCCTGGTTACGGATGATGTATATTGGATTGTTTGCCCCGGCGAATTGAAGGGTATTGGTATTTAAATCGATCATGCAAAGAGCAATATCCATTCCATCCTTTGGCTCGTCTATATCTCCGGTTTGGCGGAGGGCTTTCATCACTTTTTCCCGAAGTTGGTTTAGAATGCTTTTTGCGGAAGGAATATTTCCTTTCGAATAGATTTCGTTTAAAAACGAAATTCCCAAAATGCTCATAAATGCTCCCGGAACTCCATGTCCGGTGCAGTCGGCAACCACCACAATGATAGTATTCCGGTTTTTTTTGATCCAGTAAAAATCGCCACTTACAACGTCTCTCGGATGATAGAAGATAAAACTTTCGGGCAATATACGGTTCCACTCTTCGTGAGTTGGAAGTAAAGCAGACTGGATATAGCTGGCATAGTAAATGCTATCCGTTAGTTCCTTCTGTTGTCGGGAAGCTAATTCGTCATTCCAATTGCTGGCAGTATCTATTTCCATTTAGGATAATTTGAAACAAGGCAATTTTAGTAGGTAATGTCAAAAATTAGTAACAATAATTCAAATATATAACAAATGCCTTGTATTTGCATTAAAGCTGAAAATATAAAAGCAGTAAAGATTTGAGTTTACATTTCTTTACTGCTTCTATGTGTTTAGTAGAAATTATCAGGACTTTGCGCTAATGTTCTGAAGAGGGCAAGTTTTTGACGTTTAGAGATTGGTATTAAACAATATAGCTTTGCCTAAAAATCTCAAACCGATTATTACTTTTCTTCCACAATCAAAACATCCCAGGCACCAATTGTAAGAGAAACGTTTTTAGCAACCGGTTTCCCCGATATTAATTCCAGTCCGTCCTTGTGAGGATAAGTTATAGAAGATTGATTCGAGGAATAATTATAGTAATAATGGATAGTTTTCCCCTGATCGTTTTTGCCATTTTTAGTGATTAATGGCCACTGAATATCCTGGTCTGCAGTCCATAAGCCAATGCGGGAAATAGCTTCAAGCAAGATTTTTTCCTGCACTTTGTCCGACAATTTAGTTCCCTGATAAACCAAATCTCCTTTTCCAAAAGAATTGATGGTAACAGCCGGGTATTTCCCAAAGTAGGGATGATCGTAATATGCCAATGGTTTAGCTGTTTCTAAGATAAGATATTCGGCCCAGTCGAATACCTTATTATCGGCAGCGCCCACTTTAAACGGATCGTCTTTTAATGCAAGTTCTTTAAAGTTTGTAAATTCCTGGTAATAAAAGCCGCATGCTTTACGAAGGGGACCTGGAGCTAATTCCGGACGCACCATAGAGTTTTCGTCGCAAAACCCACTCTTAAACTGCATTATTACATGGCCTCCGTTCTCGACATACGTATTCAGCTTTTTCAATAATTCGTTGCTGGCAATGTATAATGCAGGAACCACTACCAGGCTGTAATCTTCGAACCTGGCGTTTTCGGGAAGAATAAAATCGACGCCGATATTATTCCGGTATAAAATTTTATGAAACTGACCTACCAACTCGTTCCGGTAAATATTACCCGTGCCACCCCACATATCGGGGTTTCCACCTTTGAAAGGCATAACATTCAGGGCTGCATTGGCATCGTGACTAAATAAAATTGCTACTTTATTAGAAATTTTGAGGTTTACCAATTTAGTACCAAACTGTTTTAATTCGTGTGCAGTTTTAGATACTTCGGCATAAGCGCGGTTAGGTTGCAGGTCGTGCGACAATACGCCTTTCCAATATGTTTCCTGTCCGTAATGGATCGAATGCCAGTGCCAGTATTCGACCATGTTGGCTCCCGATCCCAAGTGAGCATATACGTTTTGCCTTAATTGCCCGTCGTATGGAGGATATTGGGAACGGGAATCCCAACCGATAGTTTGAGCGTTGGTTTCTGTAATCAGATAGTTATCCTTTTTTACCGACCGAAAAAAGTCACCCGTGAAGGCAATTTCGTCTCCGGTTAAATTATCCTGCGATCCGTGGTAAACATTTACTGCCATCACATCCATTTTTTGGGACGATGCAACCTGATCGATGTCTTGCACCGACGGCATAAAGCAATGGGTGATAAATTGATCGGTACGCTTGTATTCACTAACAATATTCGACTGCCAGGTTAGGTAGTCGGCAACCGCTTTGCGCTTATACCGTTCCCATTCCAGTTTATAGCCGGTATTGGTTACACCATCGCGGGTAGGGAGTTCTTCCCAATCGCTGAGGGTCATCCCCCAGTAATTGAGGCCCCAGATTTTGTTCAGGTTATCGGTAGTTCCAAACTTATGCTTCAGGTAATTTTTAAAACCCACAAAGAAATCGTAGTTATTAACGCCATACGATGTGGTTTCGTTATCGACCTGGTAACCCACAATGGCGGGATGTTTTGCATAATGCTCCATCATTTTGCGGATAACACGCTCCGAATAAAACAAAAAGGTAGGATTCGTGATATCCATGTTCTGACGGATACCATAAAAGGCATTGTTCCCTTTTTCGTATTTAACCAATACTTCGGGATGTTTATGCCACAGCCAGGCAGGCATGGAATACGTGGGCGTGCCGAGTATAACTTTGATACCGGCTTTATGCAGCCGATCGATAATCCGATCCATCCAGGCAAATTCAAATTCGCCTTCGCGTGGTTCGAACAAACTCCAGGTCGATTCGCCAACGCGAACAACACTGATGCCGGCATCCTGCATCATTTGCACATCTTTTTCGAGCCTGTCCGAAGGCATGTACTCTTCATAAAAGGCAGCGCTGTAAAGGATATTATTTAATTTGGCCGTTTGGGCTATTAGAATATTTACGCCCAGGGTGAATACAATTAGGGCAAGGAGAAGTTTTCTCATAGTATAGTGGTTAAGTTAGCAAGTAAAAATTTTACCTAACAATATTAAGAAAAAAAGATGGGAGTAGGAAGTTTTTTGGAGGGAAAGGGAGGCTCATTTTAATAGGATTAAAAGGCTGCATTTTTTGAAAATGAATTTCATTATTATTCTTGAAGATATTTATTAATTAACTCCCTAATATTATTACTCTTAGGGCCAGGAGCATTTTTATGAACTAAATTTCCACTCTTATCATAAAGCAAGTATCTTGGAATGCCTGTCAGGTTAATATCTTTTAGAAACTGAGATACATATTTATTATTTATGATAAAGGAATTTTCTTCAATCTTATGCTTTTTAAGGGCATTTTTCCAGTATTCAAAATTATCGTCTTTTGAAAGGTAAAGAAAAACTATATCAGAGTTTTTATATTCTTCTCTTAATTTTGCAGAATAAGGAATTGAAGCTAAACATGGAGCACACCAACTAGCCCAAATATCCACATAGATTAATTTTCCAGCATGTTTTTTAATTAAATTTTCGAAATCAATAATATTTGCATTCCTGTCTTTTAATTGGAGTTGATTAGTTTTACTATAATCCAGGTTGTATTTTCCAACAATGTATGCGGTCATTAATGAATCATGTATTGTTATGTTAAACTTACTCAAGTATAATGCAATATCATCTTTTGAATTTACTTCAATTATTCGTTCTAATATATTAAAAAGTAATACCTGTTTTTCAGCTTTTGTAAATACTTCAGCTTGACTAACAGAATCAAACATACACCTGTAATCTGGCAAATTTGAGTTATCTGTTTTAATCCTGCTAACTTTATCTTCATAATATTTAAACGTCAAAATATTAAATCGTGATTGATAATATTTAAAGAATAATGATGAATCCGTTCGAGGAGCAAATATAGTATTGAGTGTTTCCGTATCTAATTTGTAATTTTCCTTAGTGTGGTATTTGTATTTAATATTCATAGAATGTTTGTATAAATCAGAAATTCCTTTTGATATCAAGGCGTTTTTTTGCAAAGAATCAATGAATTTATTCTCCTCCAAGTATTCCTTTTTTATTTGTACTAGAGCATTTTTTGATATTTCTTCCAGTTCTTTATTGAAATCTTGATATTTGTGAGGTGTTGAATAATAAATTATAAGAGGTTCATAGTGTTTAAGTGATCCTGGAAAATCATTTTTAAAAATTTTCTCATGAACGGTAATGTCATAATTAACATCAAAAGGCAATGTTTTACGATTAATTACAATAGCTTTTGGCTTGTTGCCATTATATTTAAACAATATAGTATCTCCATTTTTAAAAAAGTAAATAAGTTGATCAACTGCTTTATAACAAAGTGTTACCTCTAAAAGAGGTCGCTTGCTTTTAAGGGTGATTGTATCGTGAGCTTTTTCGTAGTTTAATTGCAAGTCTTGCTGAATTGATTGATCGTCTATATATGAAATCTCATAGCGATTTTTAGATGCTACAGCAACTCCATTGTTAAAAGTATATCGATTATTAACTTTAGGATTTTCAAAAATGAGGACAACTCTGTCTTGCCTTTGCTCAATATTTTCAACTTTTGTTTTTTGAGAGCACGAGAATAGAACAAAACCAAGACAAAAAATATAATATTTCATGTAATTCAATCAAATCAGTAAGTTCTATTTTAAGCTATGATAATCTCAAGTATTTTAATACATCCGGTTTTGGGCTATTGGATAAGTTAAAGTAAAACAATTCTTTTAAAAAATACATACCCCTCCCCGTTATTTATAAACGTTCTAAATTGCTAGTTTATTGAGCTATACAAAAAGGATTAACGACAAATGCACCAATGATCTTTTTAAATCACATTGGTGCATTATTATTAATATTTCAATGTCGTTTAGTTAAGATTCGATGTTTGACCCCAGCCGGGGTCAGATGTTTATAGAATGTTCAATTTTTCTACAAACAGGCGACCCCAGCCGGGGTCGAATATCTTTAACTAAACGATATTGATTTATTTTTTTAAAGATTTCCGATTTGAAATTCCAATTTCAGAGGCGACCTGATGATCACTTCTTCGCCCCAAATCCCATATACTGTTCGCTGAATGCAAACCTTTCCAGAATAGATTCATCATTCACTTCCTTCGAAAGAGAGGTGATTACTTCCATAGGTATGTCGTACAAATCCATTACCATCAGTCCATCCAGGGCATCGTTAAATTTAGGGTCGATATTGAAGCACACAATTTTACCGCCCAGTTGCATATATTTTTTGAGAAGGACCGGCATCCGGTAATCGGCAATTTCTGCGTCCTGAATTACCTTGTCGAGTTGTTTGAGGTCTTTGGCATTTTCGAACAATATTTCGGTATCGACATTGCCAAAGTTCGGAACAAAAGGCTTGCGGGGCTTTATGTAATTAGAAATTTTTGTATTGAAATGATGGGTGGTTATAAATTTGATGATCAGCGATTTCGAAAAATCGGAGAATCGGTTCGAAATACTTACCGGGCCAACCAGGTAACGGTATTCGGGATGCTTTAACAGAAAGTATAAAATACCTTTCCAAAGAAGAAACAGCGATAAAGGTTTGCGCTGATATTCTTTTACAATAAAAGAACGACCTAATTCGATTCCTTGCTTTAAGATTTGGTTAAACTGGGGTTGCAAGCGGAAAAGCGATTGAATATAAAAACCTTTGGCGCCATATTGCTCCATAATGTTCTTGCCTTTTCCAATACGGTAAGCTCCTACAATCTGCTCCCCAATGGTATCCCAAATAAATAGCTGATGGTAATAAATATCGTATTCGTCCAGGTCAATTTTTAAATTGGTACCTTCACCTACTTCCCGAAAGGTAATCTCCCGCAACCTTCCCAATTCGGTCATAATATTAGGGATTTCGGAAGACGGGGCGCAGTAAACTTTAAAATCCTGGAAAGCAAAGAGCAGATAGTTTTCTTCAATACCGGTTATATCTTCCAGAATCTTTTCTTTCGGAACAGCATCAATAACGTCTTCGACCTTAACAGGTGGGGCATACGATTGCCTGAAAAACTTTTTAACCTCTAACCGGGTTCCTAACGCATAGGTTTTAGCGCGTAAAAACCTTCCATAACGCGAAATGTCCGGAAATTCATTCTGATCTTTTAATGAAATTGGGTTTCCAATTCGAACCTGAATGGTTTTGTGTTTTTTGTTCAGAAGTTCGGAAGGAATTTTTGCTGTGCGCAGGTTTGGGTGAATAAGCCCTAAAAAGTGGAATAACTTAGAGTTTGTTCCATGAAAATAGATAGGAACAATTGGGACTTTTTGTTTTTTAATGAGGCGGATTATTCCGTCGGGCCATATTTTATCAGTAATCAGGCTGGCGTCCTGATAATAAGTGGACACCTCCCCCGAAGGAAAAATGGCAAGGCAGCCTCCGCTGGTAATGTGTTGCAACGCTTGTTTGGTACCAACAACACTTGAATTTACTTTTTGCTTGCTTTCGAATGGATTCACCGGAAAAACAAAACTTTTTATTTGTTCTACCCGCTGAAGGAGATAATTTCCCATGATTCGCAAATCGGGGCGAACCTTCAATAAACTATGCAGCATTATTATTCCTTCCAGACCACCATAAGGATGATTGGCCACAATAATAAACGGACTGTCTTTGGGAATTCGTTCCAGGTCTTCCGGGTTTATCTCGTACTTTATATCCAATTCTTCCAATAAAGCATCTAAAAACTCAAGTCCTTCGGTATCCGAAAACTTAGCATGAAGCTTATTTATGGTATTTAATTTAAGGAGGGACATTAATAATTTTGCAGCTCCAACCCCAACCAAATGGTTAAGGCGGGCGGCTTTCATAATATCATCCGTATCTATTAGCTTCATAAATGTTAAAAATGGTTATTTCAAAATTAACTTAAAATAATAGGTAAAATATATATTACTTATTCAATGTCGTTGGCTTAAGGATTTATCTTACCTATCCATTCTTCGACTCCGCTCAGAATGACTCTACTCCGAGGTGTCACCCTGAGCGAAGTCGAAGGGTCTTTCTTAATTCAACGATATTGATTACTTATTAATAAATAATTAGCATAGTTATACTAGAAAAATTTGAATAACAGGTCTATCAGGGCGACAACTCCACAAATAAAAACAACAACTCCCATAATTTTATTAAGCCACCAGAGGTTTTTAAGCCGTATTTTACTGCGAAACTTATTAATTAATGCGCTCAAAACATACCACCAAAGCATGGAGCCTACAAATATTCCCAAAATAGCAGTTAAAGTACCAATATGTCCTGAGGAGCTGTTTAAGATATTGAATCCGGCAAACATTGCCAGAAAAGCGAAAAATACAGCAGGGTTTGAAAGCGTAACTATAAAAATGGAAAATACTTCACCAAAGCGGCTATTCTTTTTATTCCGTTGGTTTCGTAATTGAACAGCAGGGTTGGTATAAAAAATACGGAAAGAGATGGCTACAATAATTAATGCCCCAATAAACTGAATAATGGTTTGTTTCGATTCAATAAAATTAATTATAAACGAAAGACCAAAACCGGCAATCAGGGCATAAATAGTATCGGCAGCAGCAGCCCCGACACCTGAAAAAACACCTGATTTCAATCCCCTGTTAATGGTGCGCTGTATACACATAATCCCTACCGGCCCCAACGGAATTGACACCAGTAAACCCATTCCTATACCTTTCAGAAACAAACTTAGTCCCATGCATTATTCTTTACTGTCAGGACTTCAAATATATAAAAATCCCTAATTTGGAGGAAAACGGCCGCAAATATTGCGCCAATATTTCCATTAACAGATTACTCTTTTAGTTCGACCCGAATGTTTAATTCATGAAGTTGTTCGTTAGCAATAATTGACGGGGTATCCATCATCACATCGCGTCCCGAATTATTTTTGGGGAAGGCAATTACATCGCGGATACTATCAAGACCTGCAAACATGGAAGCAAGACGGTCGAAACCAAATGCAATTCCACCATGCGGAGGAGCGCCATATGTAAAAGCATTCATCAAAAACCCAAACTGGTATTCGGCCTGTTCCTGAGAAAATCCTAATATCTTAAACATGGTTTTTTGCAGCTGTTGGTCGTAAATACGAATAGAACCACCGCCTAACTCCACCCCATTTATAACACAATCGTAAGCATTTGCCCGCACTTTTCCTGAATCGGATTCGAAAAATTCAATATCCTCAGGCTTTGGCGACGTAAAAGGGTGGTGCATTGCATAAAAACGCTGCGTATCTTCGTCCCACTCAAATAATGGAAAGTCGATAACCCAAAGGGGAACAAATATGTTTTTATCGCGCAATCCCAGGCGAGATCCCATTTCAAGACGAAGTTCGCTTAACTGGGCAAGAGTCTTCTTTTTCTTTCCGGGAAGAATAAAAATCAAATCGCCTGCTTTTGCTCCAAAAATTGAAGCGATAGCCTTTAAATCTTCGGGGGTATAAAACTTGTCAACCGACGATTTAAACGTTCCATCGGTATTGCAACGGATATAAATAAGCCCCTGAGCTCCAATTTGCGGGCGTTTTACCCATTCTGTAAGCTCATCAAGCTGCTTACGGGTATATTCGCTGCATCCTTCGGCACAAATACCTCCCAGGTATTCGGCCTGATCAAAAATACTGAATCCTTTGCCTTTTAGCTGATTTGTAAGTTCGTGTATTTTCATCCCAAAACGAAGGTCGGGTTTGTCATTTCCATAGGTATTCATCGCTTCTTCGAAAGACATGCGTTGAAATGGCTTATCAAATTCCACTCCCTTAACGGTTTTAAACAGGTGTTTTATCATCCCTTCAAACATGTTGAGAATATCTTCCTGTTCTACAAACGACATTTCGCAGTCGATTTGGGTAAACTCAGGTTGACGGTCGGCACGAAGGTCTTCGTCTCGGAAGCACTTTACAATTTGGAAGTAGCGGTCGAATCCGGCTACCATTAAGAGTTGTTTTAACTGCTGGGGACTTTGTGGCAAGGCATAAAACTGACCGGGATTTAACCGTGATGGTACCACAAAGTCGCGGGCTCCTTCGGGAGTAGATTTTATGAGGACCGGCGTTTCAACTTCGATAAAATTTTGGCTATCGAGGTAAATTCTGGTTTCCTGTGCCATTTTATGACGAAGTTCCAAATTCTGGCGTACTGTTTTTCTGCGTAAATCTAAATACCGGTAGCGCATGCGCAGTTCGTCCCCTCCATCAGTATCGTCTTCAATGGTAAAGGGAGGAGTATTTGCTTTGTTTAGTATTGTAAGGGTATTCACTACCAGTTCAATTTCGCCGGTAGGCATTTTTAGGTTTTTATTGCTTCGTTCTGTTACAGTACCCGTAACCTGAATTACAAATTCCCTTCCGAGTTTTCGGGCTTCCTCACATAATGCTGCATTGGTATCCATGTTAAACAGCAATTGTGTTAAACCGTAACGGTCGCGAAGATCAATAAATGTCATTCCTCCCAGGTCGCGCGAACGTTGCATCCATCCGGCCAATGTAACTGTTTGTCCTATGTTTTTTATGGTTAACTCCCCGCAAGTATGTGTTCTGAACATTCTTTTAATATTTAAAGTTATTTATGCTGATTTAAATGCTATTGAATGGTGCGAAGATAGAAAGAAATTAGAAAATGAAGGAAAGATTTTTATCATTCAATGGCGTTAAGGTTTTCATTTATGTTTTTAAATAGGTGGTTCTAAATAATATTTACTGTATACTCTACTTTCCTTCAATATTGATTGTAAATTAATTAATATCTTTAAACGTCTCAAAAACTATAATTCACGGTAGCATGAATGGTACGGAACAGCTTCAATCTATAAAAGAGCGGATTATCAACTCACTTTTGTTGTTTATGTCGTTTTGTTCCTTGCCGTTATTAGCAACCAGTTTATTAAATTTTTTAAGCTCAGGTTGGAAAGCCTCCATGCTAATTGATATTGGAGGGTTACTTTCTATTCCGGTTATTTATATATTAAGGAATAAATTGAGTTATTATTTCCGAACAGGCTTTTTAATTACCTTAAGCTACATATCCGGTATCTGGATATTAATGGATTATGGTTTCTTGGGTGGAGGGATATTAATATTAAGCTCATTGACTTTATTCAGCAGTTTGTTTTATGGAATGCGGTTCGGGTGGATCGCCATGGCGTTGAGCTTGGCGGGAATTGCCTGTGTTGGAATACTATATGAATTTAATTACCTGATTTATAGATTCGATTTTAATACCTATATCCATTCTCCGCTTACCTGGATTGACCAGGCTGTTACTTTTCTGTTTTTTGTTGGGGTTGTAGTAGTAGCAACCGGAAGTATTTATAAAGCTCTGGTTAAGCGGATTGATCAGGTACAGGTGGAGGAAGAAAAATTCAGGGGGCTTTTTAATAATATTCAGGATGCTATTTCGATTCATGCAATGAATGGTAAAATTCTCGAAGTAAATGATTCTTTTCTTCTTCTTTACCATGTTTCAAAAGAAGAAGTTTATTCCTATTCTATTTCCGAATTATCGGCTCCGGAATATTCGCCGGCAACAATTGATGCATACCTTGATAGAGCCAGAAAAGGAGAGAAATTTAGCTTTGAATGGAAAGGTAAAAGGATTTCCGACGGAGGAACTTTTGATGTTGAAGTGATGCTATCTTTGATTCAATTTGGTGACCAGAATGCGATTCTTGCTAATATAAGAGATATTACCCAACGGAAAAAGACTGAAGACGATTTGCGGAAAAGTGAAGAAAAATACCGCAACTTAATTGAGTTCTCACCTTCGTCAATTTTTATTGTTCAGGACGAACGGTTTGTATATGCCAATCCGGCCGGAGTTGAAGCTCTTGGATATAATTTAATTGACGAAGTAATTGGGAAAGATTTATTTTCTATCGCTTCGCCCGATTATAAAAGAAGAGGTATTGAACGGTTAACGAATGTACTCGGAGGTAAGAAGAATACTTCGATGGAAATGGAAGTTTTAAGACCGGATAGAAAGGAATATTGGGCCGAAACAGTATCCTTGCCGTTTGAATACAATAATAGCCCGGCTGCTTTAATAATAGGATTTAATATTACTGAACGTAAACAAGCTGAAAAGGAGCTGGTCCGAAACAGAGAATACCTTAGGGCTATTTTGATTCGGTAAATGATGCCATTTTTATTGATGACGCAGCTACAGGTCAGGTTATTGATGTGAACCAGCATATGTGCGAAATGTATGGTTATACATACGAGGAAGCAATCAATTTGCCAGTTGCAGATATAAGTGCCGGCCATCCTCCTTACGATGAAACTGCAATTTTGAACTGGCTGTCGAAAGCTAAAAAAGGCGTTCCGCAAATATTTGAATGGCTAGCTAAGCATAAGGATGGCCATTTATTCTGGGTGGAGGTTAATATCCGGTATGCTTTAATATATCAGGAAGAACGCTTTATTGTTACCGTTCGCAATATTTCGGACCGAAAAAAGGCGCAAGACACCATTCTCGCAAAAAACAAAGAAATTGAACTTCAAAACAACGAATATCTAAAACTTAATCAGGAACTTCAAAAAGCGAAGGAACGGGCCGAAGAAAGCGACATGCTAAAGTCGGCATTTCTATCCAATATGAGTCACGAAATCCGCACCCCCATGAATGCTATTTTGGGCTTCTCGGATATGCTTATCCGACCAGGTTTAAGCGAGGCGAAGCAGCAGCAGTATGTCAGAATAATAAACAGCAGCGGTAATCACTTGCTTTCCCTTATAAACGACATTATCGATATATCGAAAATTGAATCGAACCAAATTGTAATCGACCATAAATCGATATTGAATATTCAGGATATTTGCAAAGAAATTGTCACCTTATTTCAACCCAAAGCACAAAATAAGAATCTTAAACTTGAATGTCGGGTAGATCTGAAGGATAGCCAAACCAGTATTTTTTTGGACGAAACCCGATTAAAGCAAGTTCTGACGAATTTGACAGGAAACGCTATTAAATTTACCCATTTTGGTTATGTTCGGGTAGGTTGTTCCCTCGACGGCAACAATCTTTTATTTTTTGTCGAAGATTCCGGAATCGGAATAGATCCCAAGCAGCATAAGCTGATATTTGAGCGGTTTCGACAAGCTGATGGTTCTACAATTCGGGATTATGGGGGTACAGGTCTTGGGTTGTCCATTTCAAAAGCCATTGTAGAACTTATGGGAGGAAAAATTTGGCTGGATTCTACTTTTGGACAAGGAACCACTTTCTATTTTACCTTGCCCTATATACCTTCTGTTGATAACCAACCTAATGTACCATCAAAAGAAATTTTGTTGTTGAAAAACCCTGTTTGGACAGACAAAACGCTGTTACTCGTGGAAGACGAAGAAGCGAATATTACCTATCTAACTGATTTGTTAATGCCAACAGGGGTAAATTTACTTATTGCCCGCAATGCAAAGGAAGCATTTGCTTTTTTTGATAAAGAACAACTTGTCAATCTTGTATTAATGGATTTGAAATTACCACAAGTGAGCGGGTATGAGATTACCAGGTTGTTAAAACTAACCAGTCCAAAACTGCCTGTTATTGCTCAAACTGCTTATGCCCTGGCAGATGAACGCAAACAAATCCTCGAATCGGGATTTGACGATTATTTAGCAAAGCCCATTAATAAAGAAATCTTGTATAGCGTTTTAGCAGGGTATTTAGATTAATTGAATCTTTATTCTTTACAGGTAAACTACACTTGTTTAAACGTTTTGAGCATACTAACATTATAGTGTTATCTAAAATCAAGGAAGGTAGGGTAATTAAAATAGAACAATATCGGAAACCATAGATGGAGGGGCAAATTCAACAATCTGTTTCGAAGTTTAAATGGTAAATAAATATTTATTCATTGACTTCCATTTGTATTAAATTCAATTTAGTATTTTCGCACCTGTCATATGGTAAAACAATCTCCACATATTTATCGTCTTGGTTGGCTCGCCCTTTTTCTTAGCCATTTGGTTGTTAATATTTATTATTACGACCACGCAGAAGGCCAGGATCGGTATACCAACGGCGACAGAACAGTTAGCTTTTTTCTTCCTGCCAGCGACATGCCATTGGTGGCCAATAACGGCCAGATTAATATTGATCTGACGGTAAATACTATATATAGTGGCTATCAGGCTTCTTCCAGTTTTACCCAGGCAAAAATTTTAGCTCAGTTAAAGTATTTCTCAAGCTTGTTTAGCAACGAAATTCAGGTTAATCAACTATCCCCGGTTTATTTAAGGCATAGGGTACTCATTATTTAGGCCAATAATTCATTTGTTTTTCCTTTCGGAATGCTAGTTACTCTTCATACAGAGTGCTATGGGTATTCTTTTAAAAAATCAAATTAATTAGTGAAATAAATTTAATTGAAGAACTATGGAAAATATTGAACAACCTGTTTCGGGTAATGGTGGTATATTAAAATTTGTACTAATAATTGTTGTAGTTATTGCAGTTCTTGTAGTACTAAAAATGGTTATTGGTTAGTAAATAAATAGTTGAATATATATAAAGTATAAAGCCTGCCGGTATTAAACCAGCGGGCTTTATTTTTATAAAAAGAGTTAAAGGGGAATTTCCATAAGAAGTAGTTCTGAATTTTCCGAAGCGCTAAACTCAATGGAGGATGTTTCCCACAAACAAGCACCATCTCTTTCGCTGAGCTGTATTTCGTTGGCTAAAACTTCTCCTTTAATAACAAAAATATAAACCCCATTCGAGGGATTTACCAGTTGATAATTCAGTTTTTGGTTTTCGTCCAGCGATGCCAACGAAAAATAAGCATCTTGCTTTATAAGAGCCGTATTTGGTTTGTCAGGCGATACTACCAGATGCCACTTGTTTTTTCGCTCTTCAGGCGAAAACGCTATTTGTCCATAGCTGGGCTCTTCGTTTCGGAATTTTGGGAAAACCCAAATTTGTAAAAGCTTTGCAGCTTTATCTTCCAGGTTGTTTTTTTCCGAATGGAAAATTCCAGTTCCGGCAGTCATCGTTTGTATTTCGTTTTCGCGGAGTATAAATTTATTGCCCATACTGTCTTCGTGCTTCAGTTCCCCTTCGAGCATGATGGTGATAATTTCCATATTGTCGTGCGGATGCCGGTCAAAACCATGTCCCCCTTCTATATAATCGTCATTTAAAACCCGAAGGGTTCCAAAATTTAACCTTTCAGGATTGTGATAGTTTGCAAAACTGAAGCTATAGAATGTTTTTAACCAGCCGTAATTTGCCTGGCCGCGAGAAGCGGCTTTATGAATTATTGTTTTCATTGTTTGATGTTTATTAAGTTAAGAAACGTTGAAATCCCCATGTCCTGATATATATATCTTGGCGGAGGGATTCCAAAATTGGTTTGCTTTTTTGAAAAAAACTTCCGCTTATTGTTTTGTCAATTCTACGTTTACCAGAATCTTTACCTCTTCGGCAACTACCATTCCACCGGCTTCGGTAAGGGCATTCCAGGTGAGGCCAAAATCTTTCCGGTTAAATTTTCCGGAAACTTCAAATCCTGCTTTGATATTTCCCCAGGGATCTTTCGTGATGCCGCCATATTCTACATCAAGTTCAATTGGCTTGGTAACGTCGCGGATGGTTAAATTCCCCGAGAGTTTATATTGGTTGTCGGCCTTTTTTATAAATCCGGTCGATTTGAAAGTTAACTTAGGATATTGCCCGGCATTAAAAAAATCGGGAGATTTTAAATGCCCATCTCTGTCGGCTTGATTGGTATTGATACTGTCAACATCGGCCGAAAATTCAACTTCAGCTCCTGAAAATTCATCATCGGATGCCAGAACGTTTCCTTCAAATTTATTAAAATTGCCAGTTACTGTCGAAATTACCAAATGTTTTACTTTGAATTGTACTTCGGTGTGCGCTGGGTCAATCGCCCATTTGTTTTTTGTTGTTGCCATACTATTTTATTTTTAATTATTTTATGGAACAAAGTTACGGCAACAAGATGGGGTGCGAAATGGAAAAATCGGGGTATTGATGGTATAAATCGGGGGAAAGATTAAGTTGACAGCATTTCTTTAAATTCCTGTAACGAATGTCCCGAGGTAGTTTTGAAGAATTTGCTGAAATGCGAAGGATCTTCAAAGCCCAGGTCAAACCCAATTTCCTTGCTGCTCTTTGAAGTAAAAAGCGACATACGTTTCGCCTCCAATACTAGCCGGTGCTGAATATATTCTTTAGCCGACTGGTTGATATTCGATTTCACCAGTTCGTTCAGGTAACTGGGTGTTACATTCAATTCCGAAGCATACTCCTTCACCTGGTGCCATTCGTGAAAATGCATTTCGACCTCCTCTTTGAATCGTTTTATAAGCGAACGGCCAACTTCGAGACTTTGCGGGTTGGTGTCGGGGAAAAGCGAACAATGACCATTGCAGGCTATCAGAAATAGTTTCAGGTATGCTCCTATGGTGTCGAAACGCAAATCGTCAGTCGATTCAAATGCATCTTTCATGCCTTTTGCAAACAGATCTAATTGTATACTCATCGGCTCATTTATTGGTAATGGAGGTGTTTCGTCACTTTCGCGAAACAGACGAAGGTTCGAAATAAAATCTTCGCGGATGCTGTTTTTCTGAAGAAACTCCGTTGTAAAAAGGATTACTATTCCGGTTGGGCTGGGGTTTGTATTTACCTGATGAACCTGAAAGGGGCTTACAAAAAAGATATGATTGGGTAGGATGGGGTATTCTTTAAAGTCAATTATATGTTTGCCTGTGGCGGTATGCGACCAAATTACGCTATAATAATTATGCCGGTGGGGACGATCGGTAATTCCTCCCTGCAGGGCATCTATTTCTTCCATCGATCGTATAGCAAAAGGAACAACGGTGTCCTGATGTTTCAGGTCGAGGCTATAAATTTTCTCATTCATGAGAATTTTCTTCTAAAGATATAAAAACTGCCACTTAAAATATCAGTTCCGGATTTTGAAAAACGATACCAGATCGATCATATTTTGTGCCTGAGAATATAACTCCTCTGCACTGGCGGCTAACTGTTCGGATGCAGTGGCGTTTTGCTGCGAAATTTGGTTAAGCTGCTGAACGGAGCTATTTACCTGTTCGGCTCCTGCCCGTTGCTCGTTGCTCGAAAGGGCAATCTCCTGCACTAAATCGGAGGTGCGTTTTACCTCGGGTAAAATATTGGTCATGGCAACACCCGATTCTTCGCTTAGGGTTTTACTTTGGGTCGATAGAGAAATGATTTCCTCGGCGGCCTGACGGCTTTTTTCGGCCAGTTTCCGTACTTCGGAAGCTACCACGGCAAAGCCCTTCCCTTGCTCCCCTGCACGAGCAGCTTCTACTGCGGCGTTGAGGGCAAGTAAATTTGTTTGAAAAGCAATATCGTTAATAATGGTAATTTTATTGGTGATATTTTGTACTGACTCAAGGCTTTTTGAAGAAGTATTGTTCGCCACCTGAATGCTTTTAACTGCGTTATTCGATATTTTCTCAGTCATTTGCGCATTCTCGGCATTCTGTTGAATGTTCGAGACCATTTCTTCCATGGCCGACGATATTTGTTCTACCGAGGCAGCTTGAATGGTTGCAGAGTGCGATATTTGCTGGGTCGAAATATTCATTTGCTGGCTGGCATTTGCAATAGAGCTGGCTCCATTTAGCACATTTTCGGCCATGTTATGCAGTTGATCACACATGTTATTGAGCGCTTCCGACAATTGTCCCAATTCATCGTTTCGGGTTACGGCCAGTTTTTGAGTTAGGTCGCCCCTGGAGATGTTTTTTGCAAATTCCAAACTTTGTAAAATTGGTTTGGTAATAGTGCTGGCAATAAAATATAGCAATATAGCCAACCCTGCAAGTGCAAGAATTCCTAGCCAGAGAATAGTGTTTCTGATAGAATGTGCCTGAGCAAGCGCTTCATCCAGCGGAACCATGGTGAGAAACATCCAGGGGGCTTGCGTTTTGCCAATAATAATAGGTGTTGCACAGTAATAAACCTCTTTTTGCAGCGATTCGGAGTAGCTGATAAAATTTATTGCCTTCCCCGATTGAACCGCTTTAAACAAACTGTCAGTATAGCTTCCGGTTATATCCTTCTCGACTTCGGTCATTTGTTTTCCAATTTTCTCTTTCGTAAAGTGGGCTGCAATAGTACCATCGTTCGAGTAAATTGCCGATTTGATGCCGCTTTCGCTTGCATAGTTCTGAATCTCCGATAAATCGAAGTCAGTAGCTACCACCCCCAGAAATTGACCGTTTTTTATTATTGGAACAGAAAGTGATACGATAAAATAATTTGGGCCATTTTCTTCGTATTTGTAATAATAGGGTGGAATTAATTCTTCGTGTCCCGATTTTTTAGGATGGCCATAGTATTTCGAACCTTCAATTTCGTTTTCCGGAGAGGGATCCAGGCGAATACCGCTGCTGATTTTACTAAAGGTAGAGCCAAAGCGACCTGTTTCATTTCCTCCCATAAGATTTATATACTTAGTGTCCAGTCCATCGAGCGCATTTGGTTCCCAAACCGACCAGATGGAAAGTATTTTTGGGTTGTGCTCCAAAACGCCCGAAAGAATTCTGTTTACTGCGTTTCTTCGGTTTTCGGCAGGTATTTCCTGAAACGACTCCAGTGTTTGGGCCAGCGAACGTGTTACCGACATACCATCTTCCAACATACCATCAATCTTATTTCCGTGACCTTCGGCAAGAATACGTGCTTCCCTGAAAGCATTCTCTTTCTCAATTTTATTAGTTGTTATGGCAACATAAAGGTTCATAGAAAGAAGAACACCTAAAACCGAACCCAATACCAATATAAGGATTCGTGTATGCAGAGAAAGTCGAATATTCATAGTAGTCAGTAAATTTATTATGCTAAGATAATAATCCTGAACTATTATACAAACAGCAATTCATAGGGCACTTCATGCAGAGCTCTATTTTTCATTGCCTTAACAGTCATTGTTCATTAATTATATATTAGCCAGTGATTTAGGAGATAATGATTCTAATTTCCCCCATTTATTTTACAAATGTTTTTTATTGAAAAAAATAACTTTTTAACAAATTATCAACACCAAAATTGTTTATAAGAAAAGGTTCTGAGGGTACTTCAAGCGGGATAGTTTTTCTAATTTTGATCCCCCAAATAAATACTACCATGGCCAAAAAACCCGTAAGCTCTGATTATCGCACGAATGTTGTCTCTTTAGAGTTAGGAAAAATCCCTCCTCAGGCAGTGGATATCGAAGAAGTTGTATTGGGGGCGATCATGATTGAAAAAGACGCGGTTATTACGGTAATGGACCTACTGCGTCCCGAAAGTTTTTATAAAGAAACTCATCAGAAGATATTTAAGGCAATTTTAGATTTGTCGACCCGCGAAGAGCCCGTCGATATTTTAACGGTAACCGAGGAATTGCGCAAGAATGGTCTGCTCGAAGAGGTTGGAGGGCCATTCTTTATTACCCAACTTACCAGCAGGGTTGCATCTGCTGCCCACGTTGAGTTCCATGCACGTATTATTGCTCAAAAATATATACAGCGGGAACTTATTCGGGTGTCGTCCGAAATTCAGCATCGGGCTTTTGATGATACCATTGATGTAGACGATTTGCTTGACTTCTCCGAAGCTGCTTTGTTTAAGGTAGCCGAAGGGAATATTAAAAAGGAAACCCAACCTATTAACGTCATTATTAAGGAAGCAATCCATCAGATTCAGGAAGCTGGTAAGCGCGAAGATCATTTGAGCGGAGTACCTTCGGGATATACCAAACTCGACCGGATAACTTCGGGCTGGCAACGAAGCGATTTAGTAATTATCGCCGCCCGTCCATCTATGGGTAAAACAGCATTCATTCTCAGTATGACCCGCAACATGGCTGTTGAACATAAACAGGCTGTAGCTATTTTCTCCCTCGAAATGTCGTCGGTGCAATTAGTTAACCGTTTAATTGTAGGCGAAACAGAGCTTCCTTCCGACAGAATCCGAAACGGAAAACTGGAGAATTACGAATGGGAGCAACTCGACCGGAAAATTAAAAAGCTGGTAGATGCACCCATATATATTGATGATACTCCTGCAATTTCGGTATTTGAGCTCAGGGCTAAGTGCCGGCGGTTAAAAATGCAATACGATATAGGAATCATAATTATTGACTACCTGCAGCTGATGACCGCAAATATCGATTCCAAGGGAAGCCGCGAACAGGAAGTTTCGTACATTTCGCGATCGTTAAAAGTAATTGCCAAAGAGTTAAATGTTCCTATTATTGCGTTATCGCAGTTAAACCGTTCGGTAGAAGTACGTTCGGGTAATAAGCGGCCTCAGTTGAGCGACCTTCGAGAATCAGGAGCAATTGAGCAGGATGCCGATATTGTATTATTCATCCACCGACCTGAGAAATTTGGGTTCACCGAAGACGAAGAAGGGAATTCGCTGAAAGGAATTGCAGAAATTATAATTGCCAAGCACCGTAATGGAGCCCTCGATGATGTTCGCCTCAGGTTTAAAGAAGAATTTGCCAAGTTTGTTGAACTCGAAGACCTTGAACCACTGATGATGGGTGTGCCAGCCAGTGCTGCCGTTACCTATAGTTCGCGGATGAATCAGGAAGGCATTCCGGTAGCAGCTGCTTCATCCGATTTTAATTTTGGCGGAACAAAAGGGTTTGATGACCCTCCGTTTTAAAAATTACTCCTCGGCACTGTAAACCTTTCCGCTTCTCCAGATGTCAACAGCCTGCCGCCAAAAAGACGTAAAATATTCGTTGCGCTGTAGCTCGTAATTATTGAGGGAGAACGCAGAGGGCACCTTGTTAAAAATAAACTCAACACTTCTGGCCGACTGGGTATTATAGTACTCCCATTTTTCCATTTCAGCGTTCTTAGTGATATAATTTGGCTGGCCAAAAATCATGTAAATCATCCCCCGGTCCGTTTTCCAACCTTCTTTAAAACTGGTAAAGTAATAGTTGGCAAAAAACATGCGGGTATAATAAACCCTGATAAGTTCCCTGCTAACATCGGCATTTCCACCTAATTTGAGCCAGAAATTGTCGATAGCCAGTTTCTGATTCGATTCAAGCTTTATCTTTTTAAATTCTACAGAGGTAGTAATATACTCGAGCGAATTAAGCATGGCTTCTGCCGACTTAATTTTCGGATAGTTAGTTCCGAAATTCATCAGGAAAAGCCCATCACTCTGAGAGGTATCGGCTTGAATATAATATAAGCCCTCAGGACCAAAAGTATAATTCTGAGAGATGTTATAGGGGATAATCCATGTGCTGTCGGTCCGGAAATTAAATGCTTTTTCGCCGGTTAACGAAAATGCCGGAGCCGGCAAGGGCAGATCGTTTTTCATATACCGGATATAAAGGCTGTCGATATGTATCCGGTTACTAACTATTTTAAAAAAATCGTTCTTGGAAATAAACTGTCGAAAAAGGGGTGAGCCTCCCTGTGTTAAAATCAATTTATAATTCTGTGCTGAAGTTTTGGTTCTTTTCTCTACATAAAGTGATGCAGTATGCGATGCTTTCCGGTTATTGTCGAGCGAAACAACTTTTAGGGTATAATCTCTGCCTGCATTTGCCCTAAAAAAAAGCGGAACAATAAGAACTTTTTTAATATTTCTTTTTTCAACCGTTCGGAAATAAGTTGTACTATCTATCAGCGTTGGGTTTAGCTTATCGTCGGTGATGTCGTATAGCTGATAGCTAATGTTCAAACTGGCTTGTAAGGCTTGTTCCGGATTTGCCTGGTTAAACAACAGTTCCTCCGTAAAGAATTTTATAAACAATTGGGAGGTTGTATCGCTGTTATGATAGATGGTGAGCTCCGGGTGCATATAGGTGCTTCCTGGGTTATAGAGGTAATATTGGTTGTTCGATTTAATTACCATAGCCCTTTTGGGAGTTGTACAGGCCGAAAATACCAAAAACCCCAGAAGCGTAAAAAGCAATGATTGACGTGTTTGCATGGCACTAAAGCAAGGTTCGAAAAGTAAAAATACTTAAATTCTTTGTTCTTTAAACGTCTCCAACTCAATATTTAAATTTTCCCAGGTTTGCATTTCATTTTCGAGTGCAAGTTTTACTTCATCGTGCCGAACATACAATTTGGAGATTTCGCTGTGTAAGGATGGATCCGATAGCTTTTCGACTATTTGTTCCAATTCAAGTTCCAATTGTTCGATATTTTTTTCAACTTGCGAAACCTGATTACTTAATTTCCTTAAGTTTTTATCGAATTCTTTCTTTTCAAGATAATCCAGTTTTCCGGCAGCAGGCTCAATATTAGAAGTTGCTTGTTTTTGCTTTTCTTTTTGCTCCAGGACTTGCAGGTTTTGTATTTTTTTCTTCTCCAAAAATTCATAAATACCCCCAATATACTGTTTGGTTTTACGGTACCTGAATTCGTATACCTTGGTAACCAATCCATCCAGAAAACCCCGGTCGTGCGAAACAATGATAACAGTACCATCGAAATTGATGATAGCTTGCTTCAAAATGTCTTTTGAACGCATGTCGAGGTGATTGGTAGGCTCATCGAGTACAAGCAGGTTATAGGGCTCGAGCAGAAGTTTTATCATTGCTAAACGCGATCGTTCCCCGCCCGAAAGCACCTTGATTTTTTTCTCCACATCATCTCCCCTGAAAAGGAATGAGCCGAGTAAGTCGCGGATTTTAGTGCGGATATCTCCTGTGGCTACTTTATCAATGGTGTCGAAAACTGTCATGTTTTCGTCCATCAATTCGTCCTGATTCTGGGCAAAGTAGCCAATTTTCACATTATGCCCCACCTTGATAATTCCGGTATAATCGGTTTCTCCAATAATCATCTTAGAGAACGTAGATTTTCCTTCGCCATTACGACCTACAAACGCAACCTTTTCGCCACGTTCGAGCACAAAATCAATTTTCTCGAGAATGTGTTTCTCCCCATACCATTTGCTTGCTTCAATTGCTTCCACTACCATGTTTCCTGAGCGGGGAGCAGGGGCGAATTTTAAGTTCAGGGCCGAAAAGTCCTCTTCGTCAATCTCCAGGCGTTCAATTTTATCAAGGTGTTTTATACGGCTCTGTACCTGAATAGCCTTTGTAGCTTTAGACCGGAAACGTGCAATAAAATCTTCTGTTTCTTCAATCATTTTTTGCTGATTTCGAAAAGCGGCCATTTGTTGTTCGCGTCGTTCCTTCCGAAGCTCTACATATTTTGAATAGTTTACTTTAAAATCATATATTTTCCCCAATGTTATTTCGACGGTGCGGTTGGTTACGTTGTCAAGAAATGCCCGGTCGTGCGAAACAATCAATGCTGCGCCGTCAAAATTGGCGAGGTACGATTCGAGCCATTGTATCGATTCAATATCGAGGTGGTTGGTAGGTTCATCGAGTAATAAAATATTAGGTTTTTGAAGCAAGAGTTTAGCCAATTCGATGCGCATACGCCATCCACCCGATAATTCGCGCGTTTGCCGTTGCATGTCGTGCGGCTCAAATCCTAAGCCCGAAAGTGTTTGTTCAATGGCAGCGTCTATACTTCCCCCGCCAAGTAGCTCAAAGCGTTCGTTCAGGTCGCTCAGGCGATGTATCAGCTTATCGTAGGAGTCCGAATGGTAGTCGGTTCGCTCGGTTAATTCAATGTTAATTTTTTTTATTTCTTTATCAATCGCCATTACTTCATCGAACGAGCGTTTGGTTTCGTCGTAAACATTTCGGCCTTCAGCAAGTACCATTGTTTGGGGAAGATAGCCAACTAAAAAATCAGTTGGTTTGGCAATGTCGCCCGAGCTAGCTTCCTGTTGACCGGCAATAATCTTCATTAATGTAGATTTTCCGGCACCATTTTTTCCAACCAAACCTATCCGGTCACGGGGATTTATAAGAAAGGAAACTTCCTTGAGCAATTCAAAACCTCCAAACGAAACACTTAACTGATTGATCGATATCATTCCAAAAATATTATGGGTGCAAAGATAGGAATCGGATTTGAATGCGCTATCCCCGATTTCAAAAAACACCTTTTGTTTGAACCTCCTGAGGTTCTCAATTCATAATCATAAATTATCCTTACAATAAATCGGTATATAAAGTACATGAGTATTTTAAATGACTCTCACCCGTCTAATTTTCGGGAAGAAATTATTTTTTTAGTTGCAAGTAAAAACATATTAACTTTGCGCGAATTTGTAAAATAGATCCATTGAGTCGAAATAAGAATCTTCCAATTATTCAGTCGCTTGAAATACTTGAAATTGCTGCTGAAGGAAATGCCCTTGGTAAGGTAAATGACATAGTTGTATTTGTTCCTCATGCCATACCAGGCGATATTGTTGACGTTCAAATAAAACGGAAACGTTCGAACTACATGGAAGGTATAGTAGTTCGGTACGAAAAGCTATCGCCCATCCGTGTAGTGCCTGTTTGCAATCATTTTGGAGTTTGTGGTGGCTGCAAATGGCAGGATTTACCTTATGAAAAGCAACTTTTTTTTAAGGAGAAACAGGTGCGCGACAGTTTGCAGCGCATTGGAAAAATTACGGAAGGCGAATTCTTCTCCATTATTCCATCTGACAATAAATACTTCTACCGGAATAAACTGGAATTTACATTTTCGTCCAGCCGCTGGTTAACTGAACAGGAAATACAGTCGGGACAAGAAATTGACGACAGGCAGGCTCTTGGATTTCATATACCGGGCTTATTTGATAAGGTATTGGATATAGAACAATGCCATCTTCAAGCAGAACCATCAAATAGTATACGCCTGGCATTAAAAGAATTCGCCCTGGCCCAGGGATTTAGTTTTTGCGATTTACGGCTGCACATCGGTTTTATGCGGAACCTTATTGTTCGTACTACCAGTACGGGCGAAATTATGGTTATTGTAAGTTTTGGAGAAGATAATCAAGGGGATATAGAAAGTACCCTTCGGTTTTTACAAAGTCGGTTTCCGGAAATAACATCGCTTATGTATGTGGTAAATACAAAAGTGAACGATACAATTTTCGACCTTCCGGTAAAACTATTTTATGGCAGGGATCATATTATAGAAACCATGGAAGGTTTGAAGTTTAAAATCGGGCCTAAATCGTTCTATCAGACCAATTCGGATCAGGCCTATAAATTATATTGTGTTACCAAAGAGTTAGCTGATTTTAAAGGGAACGAAATTGTATACGATCTTTACACCGGTACCGGAACCATTGCCAATTTTATAGCCCGGAGCTGTAAAAAGGTTATTGGCGTTGAGCTTATTAAAGAAGCTATAAAAGACGCACATGAAAATGCTGCTGTGAACAATATTGGCAATGCACAATTTTTTGCCGGCGATATTAAAGATGTATTTAAGGAAGATTTCGTAATTGAACATGGTCGCCCCGATGTGGTTATCCTGGACCCTCCACGCGCTGGAGTGCATGAGAATGTTATTAACAGTCTCTTAAATACCTTACCGGAGAAAATAGTATATGTAAGTTGTAACCCTGCTACCCAGGCCCGGGATATTTCTTTGCTAGCCCATGCTTACGCCGTTGAAAAAATACAACCGGTAGATATGTTCCCACAGACACATCATGTTGAGAATGTGGTATTGTTAAGGCGCAGGGATTAAGATAATGGAGCAATAACAATTCCCTCTGTTCAGGAATTAAGCAATATTAGTTGTATGTTTTTGGATTTTTTTAAGAAACAAGGCGCCAATATCCTTACTTTTTCCAATATGATCCTTGGTCTTGTGGCGATCGTAGTTGCGATTCAAATTAATTATCAATTAAGCGGTTTGCTCATAATTATTGCAGCACTAACTGACAGATTCGATGGGATGTTTGCCCGAAAATTCAATACTACTTCTGTTATTGGCAAATACCTGGATTCTAATTCTGATTTAATTTCATTTGGAGTTGCCCCCGGTTTATTAATATACCTGTCGATACTTAAAGAGTTTGGTATGGTTGGTATAATCGTATCCTTTTTATTTATTATTGCGGGAGCATTCCGGTTGGCACGATATAATGCAGTTGAATTTACAGGCTTTTATGTGGGAGTACCCATTACAATTGCTGGTGCAGTGCTGGCTTTGTCCGTTTTCATAATTCCATATATTCCAGCAATCGTTTTTATTTTTATCACATTGCTTTTGTCTTATTTAATGGTAAGTAACCACTCTATTAAGAAGGTTTAATAAATAGAATAAGCGTCTACTCCGAAAAGTCGTTTACCCCCTAATCCTCCAAATGGGGGACTTAAAAATACAATGATTTTCAGATGGTTCCCTGGAGGGGTTAGGGGTAAAACAGATGAAAATCATTGAATTTTGACTTTTTGGAGTGGACTCAAATAACTAATCAACAATTCCTTCAAGCAGAGTTCCTGGCACTAAGTGGAAGCCGATTAGGTTAATTATGCACCTATTGCGATTGAGGATTTTTACAAGTGTAAGCTTTCCCATTACCTTGGCAGGAAAATGCAAGAAATCCCGTAATGTCCTAACACCATTCTAAGTAACTATATACCCCCAATTTAGGATTCACTTCATTGATAAATAGCAAAATAGATTTAATAAAAATGTTCTTCCGCTGAAAAGTGTTTTTCTCAGTACCTTTTCCTAACTTTATATATAACCGCTTAAGAAATAATTTTATGGTACAAAGAAACAATTTGAGTGATAGTAAACTAAAGAGTTCTCCAACCCTTGATGTCCGAAGCGGCATGGACGTTGAATCGCTAAAACAGGCTATTACAGAACATTTGTTTTTCCAGCAGGGCCGGAATATTGTGAATACCTCTCTTAACGACCTGTACATGGCTGTTTCGTATACCGTACGCGACAGGCTTAAACAACGTGAACATGGAACCATGAATGCGGTATTTGAAAATAAAGATGTACGGCTGGTTAGTTACCTGTCGGCTGAGTTTCTTATGGGACCGCAGTTAGGCGTCAACCTTATTGCATTGGATATTTTTGAAGAAGTAAAACAAGCTGTTGAGGAGCTTGGCTTTAATTTCGACGAAATTGTTGTACAAGAAGAAGAACCAGGTCTTGGCAATGGAGGTTTAGGCCGTTTAGCTGCATGTTATATCGATTCGCTGGCCTCACAGCAAATACCGGCTATTGGCTATGGAATACGCTATGAGTTTGGCATCTTCGATCAGGATATCCGGGATGGCTGGCAGGTTGAAAAAACAGACAAATGGTTGCGTAAAGGAAACCCTTGGGAGAGCGCCAGGCCTGAGATTGCGGTGAATGTAAATTTCGGCGGGCATACCGAATCGTACGTAGATTCCAATGGGCATAAACGTTTCCGCTGGAAACCCGATTATATGGTGCGAGGAATTCCTTACAACACCCCGGTAATGGGATACCATGTTTCCTCATGCAATTTTCTTCGCCTTTGGAAATCGGAAGCCGAGGAATCATTTGACTTTTCATCATTCAATCAGGGCGATTATTATAAAGCAGTTGATTATAAAGTGAAGTCGGAAAATATCAGCAAGGTACTGTATCCCAACGATGAAATGCTGGAAGGGAAAAAGCTCCGTCTCAAACAGCAATACTTCTTTGTTTCATGCTCCATGCAGGACATGATGAATATACATATTCGATTTGAAGGCAAACCAGAAGAATTTCATAAACGATGGGCCATACAGCTTAACGATACCCATCCGGCAGTGTCAGTGGCCGAACTCATGCGCATACTCGTGGATGAATATCAAATTGATTGGGACACTGCGTGGGATTCAACTTGCAAAACATTTAGTTATACAAATCATACCCTTCTTCCTGAAGCATTAGAAACATGGTCCGTCAGCCTCTTCGCCTATCTGATACCTCGTGTTCTTGAGATTATTTATGAAATTAATTATCGCTTTTTGAATGAAGTACGAATGCGGTTTCCGGGTGATGTAGACAGACTTTCGCGCATGTCTATCATCGACGAGAGTGGAGGGAAAAAAGTACGTATGGCTAACCTGGCTTGTGTAGGTAGTTGTGCAATTAATGGTGTGGCAGCCCTGCATACCGAACTGCTAAAGAAACAAGTGTTGCATGATTGGGTAGAAATGTTCCCTCAACGTTTCTATAATGTAACCAACGGAGTAACACCACGTCGATTTGTAGTATTGAGCAATCCGGGATTAAGCAAGCTTATTACCAATTCAATTGGCGATACATGGCCCGGTAAGCTCGAAGAACTCCGCAAGCTCGAACCTTTTGCAAATGATGCTGCTTTCGTAGAACAATTCAGAAATGTAAAACTCGAGAATAAAAAAATCCTTGCAACATTGATTAAAGAAAGAACTGGAATTAGTGTCGATCCAACTTCCATGTTCGATATACATGTAAAGCGTATTCACGAATACAAACGCCAGCATCTTAATGTATTAAATATTATTACGCGTTATATGCGTATTAAGCAAAATCCAACCCTCGATATTGCCCCCCGAACATTTATTTTTGGAGGCAAAGCAGCACCTGGCTATTTTTCAGCTAAACTCATGATTAAATTCATCACCTCGGTTGGAGATGTGATAAACAAAGACCCTGACATGAAAGATCGGCTTAAAGTGGTGTTCTTCCCCAATTTTAACGTTACAAATGCACAACATATTTACCCAGCTGCTGACCTTTCGGAACAGATCTCGACAGCAGGCAAAGAAGCCAGTGGTACAGGTAACATGAAATTTAGCATGAACGGAGCCCTCACTATTGGCACGCTCGATGGGGCTAATGTCGAAATACGCGAAGAAGTAGGCAACGAAAATTTCTTCCTGTTTGGGCTAACCGCAGCTCAGGTTGATGAAACCAGAAATAGTGGCTATAATCCGCATTATATTTACGAACACAATGATGAATTGCGCCAGGTAATAAACATGATTAATTCCGGATATTTCTCTAAAGGCGATTGCGAACTGTTTAAACCAATTACCAACAATTTGTTGTGGCTCGATCCATATATGCTTATGGCCGATTATCCTTTGTATACTGCCTGTCAGGACATAGTTGCCAACACCTGGAAAAACCCCTCTGAGTGGAATAGGATGGCAATTCTGAATGTCGCCAGAATGGGCAAGTTCTCCTCAGATCGATCTATTCAGGATTATTGCGATAAAATTTGGAATGTTAAACCGTTTAAGGTTAGGTGATTATCAAGCCAACGTGCATTAAAGCTGAAACCAAAATATTCCATCGTTAAGGGTCAAAAATTATTTGATTTTCAGGTTTATGAATAATGGAGGAATTATCAATTTCAGTTAGGTAAGTTGTTAGGGACAAAACTTCCCCTTATCTGCCCTAGTTCATAATGGTTGCTTATTTAACGTCTGTAAATTGGGCTTATAAAACGGCTATTTTTCCTGCAATTGTTTTGTCGACAATAACCCACATGCGGCATAAATATCCAGTCCCCGCGATGCCCGAACTGTAGTAAGAATACCTTTTGCATTCAGGGCCTCTTTAAATGCCTGTACCGACGATTCATCACTTCCCTCGAGTGGAGTTCCGGGCACCGGATGGAACCGGATAAGGTTAATCCGGCATCGGATGCCATTGAGGATTTTAGTCATTTGCTGCACATGCCGTGGCGTGTCGTTCAAGTTTTTAAAAACAATATATTCGAACGATACCCTGCGCTGTAAACCAAAGTCGAAGCCTTTAATTTCCTTCAGTACTTCCTTAATGGGATACACATGTTCTACAGGCATTAGTTTCCGACGCTCTTCATCAAATGGGTTATGGAGGCTTACAGCCAGGTGACATTTGCTTTTCTCCAGAAACTCCTTCATTCCCGGAATTATGCCAATTGTTGAAACCGTAATACGTTTTGGGCTCCATCCATAGCCATAACCGGCGGTCAAAATTTCAAGACTATTTAAAACCTGCTGCAGATTATCGAAGGGCTCGCCCATGCCCATGTATACCAGGTTTGTTAATTGGTCGCGCTCTGGTATGCTGGCTATTTGATTGAGTATTTCGCCACAGGAAAGGTTTCCCTGAAATCCTTGCTTCCCGGTCATACAGAATAAGCACCCCATTTTGCATCCCACTTGCGACGATACGCATAGCGTTGCTCTGTCCTTATCAGGAATATAGGCTGCTTCAATAAATTTTCCGTTGGTTGTCGGGAAAAGGTATTTTTTTGTTCCATCAACAGAAGTTTGGACTTTAGAGAATGGAACCAACCCTAAATCGAAATGCTCTTTGAGTAATTCGCGTGCTTTTGCCGAAAGGTTGGTCATTGCATCAATCGATTGGACATGCTTTTTGTAAAGCCATTCGGAAATTTGTTTAGCAGTAAAACCTGGCAGGTTCAGACCTTTTACAATGTCTTGTATTTCTGTCAGGGTTTTGCCATATAACGAATCCTTCTTCTCCATTTCCAGTATTTATTATTTCGAAACAAAAGTAATGGGTTTTAGTTTTAATAAAATGGTTCTGCGAATTATGGATTCCAATTTCACAAAGTACAAAAATATGCTTATAAATTAGGTCTGCAGAACTATCTCTTAAGTTTGGTCGGGGTAGCTTTTGGTATTATTTCGTTTTTAAAGGCAGAGTGAAAAAGAAAGTACTTCCTTTGCCTACCTCCGATTCGAGCCATATTTTGCCTTCTAAAAGATCTAAAAGGCCTTTTACAATGGATAATCCAAGACCATTTCCACCATATAATTGATTTGAGTTTTGATGTGCCTGAATAAAGCGCTCAAAAATTTCGGTGTGCCGGTTTGCAGGTATTCCAATGCCTGTGTCTTTGACATAAAATAGAAGATCATTTTCGTTTTTGAGACTACACCCTACTTCAATATTTCCGGTTTGGGTATATTTAAAGGCGTTTCCAATAAGGTTAATCAGGATCTGTTTAAGCTTCACCGGATCACTATAAGCAATGGTATTGGCTACTTTACTGTCAAGTACTATATTGAAAGCTAAATTATGTTTTCTTATTTTTTTTTGAAACTCACCAAAGAAAGTATCAATTTCGTGCAAAAGTTTTTCTATCCTAATTTCCTCAAGATTCAAGGTTAGTTGTCCCGATTCAATTTTCGATATATCAAGGATTCCATTTATTATTTCAATTAAATCGGTTCCCCGTTCATTAATTATTCTGGAAAATTTTTCAAGTTTTTCTTTATTATCGTAACATCTGGGCAATAATTCGGCAAAGCCCATAATAGCGTTTAGTGGAGTGCGAATTTCGTGGCTCATATTTTGCAAAAAAGCAGTTTTTAACCGATCGCTCTCCTCTGCTTTTTCTTTAGATTTTTGCAGTTCTGAGTTTAATTGTTTGTACCTCTCATTTTGACTTGCTATTTGAGCATTTTGCTCCTTTAATAAGAATTCGGCTTGTTTGCGTTCGGTTATATCTTTGGCAAATCCCAAATACCGGAATTCTGAAAGCTTTATACCCTCTACTGACCACCATCTTTTACTATTATTTTTATGCACAAACTCAAACTCTGCCGACATGCGTCCCTGCTCTTTTAGTGCGATGAAATATTGCATGTCCTGCTCCATTGTTTCAGGAGGTTGAAGATCCCGGACAGATAGAGCAAGGAGTTCAGTCTCTGCATATCCTGTAATTATTGAGGCCGCTGGATTTACCTCAATATATTTACCCGTTTCGTTTACGACAAAAATACCATCGGGAGCGGTATTTACATAACTTTTGAATTTCGCCTCACTTTCGCGCAATATTTCTTTTTGTTTTAAAAGGTCTTTTGTAGCTCGAAATACTTGTTTTCGGAGCAAAACAATAAAAACAAATGCAGCTAGTATAAGAAAACCAATAGCAGCCAAGAAATAGCTTAACCACTGGGGAAATATTTCTATTTTCCCTACAGTACCATGCGACCACTTTTGACGGGCCTGATTATAAACAGAAAATTCCTGATGTCTCCATTTGTTTAGATATTTATCCAGGATTTCGGCCAATTCTTTGTTTTCTCCTTTTTTTACAGCAAAAAAGATATCAAAAGGATTAAACACAACGCCAGTCGACCTGATTCTGAATTCTTTTTGTTTTGCTACACCAAATGTGCTGTTCACAATGCCAGCATCTACTTTTTTTTCTTTAACGGCAGTAAAAACTTCATCAAATCCGGACATTTCAACGAAATTACATTCAATGCCAAATTTTTTAACCAGATCGATAAAATATTGCGCATTAAAATCGCCTTTCATAATAGCGACAGTCTTACCTTGAACCTCTTTAATGTTATCAATTTCCGATTCAAATGTCACATATAATTCTCCCCAAACGGTCAAAAGCGGGGTTTTGCAATAGTCTAAAAACAAAGCACGCTCGGGAGTATATGCTACACTTGGCATCACATCAATGTTACCTGATTTTATCCGATCAATACCTTCACTCCACGATCCATAAATATATTCAAACCGAATATCTTCGTTTTTTTCGATTTCTTTGAGGGCATCTACATAAAAACCCTTAACAATTCCATCGTTATCCTGAAAAATAGCCGGATAATAGTTAAATGCCCCAACACGAAAAATTTTCGTACCATTCGCCATAAGCTTAAGGCAGGTGATATTTATTGATAGTGCAAAGAAGAGGATTAGAATATATTTTAATGCGTTTTTCATCATTGCATCTTTTGGCTTATTGGTTAATGGCGTTCAAAATTAATTGGAAAATTTCGGTTAACTCAACCGGTCTGAAGTTAAAAAGGGTTATTTCTACCATTTTTGATTGTCCTTAATTTTCGTAAAATAAAGATCCGCTAATAAAGTTAATAAAAAACGATTTCATCCTAAAACGGAGGCGAAAAATATAAGACTAAAATCTAATTAATAAGGTTCAGCTATATGTACCATGCTGTTTTTAAATGCATGGGAGTATAATTTCAACTTAAAAATAT
>JAIFLU010000156.1:0-9852 GCA_020048915.1 Bacteroidota bacterium
AATGACTGTCGGCAAAGATTAATAAATTGGTAGAATTGGCAAGTAGCCATATTCGCTGTGAGGCGAAGCCTTAAACTTTAATTCCTATTGGACGGCGCGCCGATCAAGGGAAGTCGAGGAACGAGACGGACCGCGTTCGTGCCGTCAAAGAGTTTTTGGTTACTTTTGGCTCTCCAAAAGTGACAGAAAAGAAATATAAATAGTCGTTGAATTTCATTTCTCAGAGTATTGTTAATATTTTCCGATAGTCATATAAAATATTCAACACTAAACCTTTTATTATTTCAATGGTGCCAAGCGAAGTATTTTCCCGGGGTTTTCAATGGCTACATAAATTAATCCATCGGGGCCAATAACCACATTACGGACACGACCAATACCTTCCAGCAGTTTTTCGCGGTGCATTACCGAATGTCCGTTGAGAACTACCCGCTCAAGGTATTGAAAACGAAGGGATCCAACCAAAAGATTGTCCTTCCATTTTGAGTACCGATCACCAGTAATAAACGTCATTCCGCAAGGTGCAATAGAGGGAGTCCAGTAAGAAACAGGTTGTTCCAGCCCCTCTTTTTCCGTAAGTTCTGTGAGGACAGTGCCATCGTAATTGATGCCGTACGAAATCACCGGCCAACCGTAGTTATGCCCTGGAATAATCAGGTTGAGTTCATCACCTCCACGTGGACCGTGTTCTGATACCCACAACTCTCCTGTAACAGGATGAATTGCCGTTCCCTGAGGATTGCGATGCCCGTAGCTATAGATGGAAGGCATTGCGCCAGGTGTTTTTACAAATGGATTGTCAGCAGGAATAGATCCATCGTCGTTAATACGGTGAATTTTTCCGTTGTGATTATCCAATTTTTGTGGAAAATCAAAATGTTGTCCCCGGTCACCAATTCCAAAGTACAGATGTCCCTTTTTGTCGAATGCCAGTTTAGAGCCAAAATGATGCCCCCGGTTTGTAGCCGGAGCTCCTTGAAAAAGAATTTGCTGATCAATCAGTTTATTGCCTTGAAGCCGGGCCCGCATAACAGCAGTATTGCCTTTGCGGCTTAATGTATCTTTATTTGGAGACGAGTAGGTCATGTAAATCCAGCCATTCTTTTCATAATCGGGGTGCAGGCATAAGTCGAGCAATCCCCCTTGTCCAAAAGCCATTATTGCAGGCAGCCCTTCAATTGCCGACGAGAGTTTGCCATTCGAAAAACGAAGTAATTTACCTTCTCGTTCCGAAATTAACATGTCACCGTTAGGCAGAAATGCCATCCCCCAGGGAACGCTTAATCCCGATACAACGGTATCAATAACAAATTTCTGAACTTCCGACTCAATAACCCCACCAGCAGTTATAGCAGGTTTGAGCTTGTTTTTATCTTCAGGAACCCCTTTTTTTACATATGCAGCTAAAGCTTCCAGCTCGGCTTCTGTAAATGTTTTTTGAAAAGCTGGCATTCCAATGTTTTCGATACCATTTTTTATGCTTTTTAAAGCCGATGCATTGCTTTTCTCATCCATCCAGGCTTTGGCAGCAAATTTTTCGAGGTTAGCTCCATGGCATCCGGCGCAATAATTCTGATAATTTTGGGCAGCAGAATTTTGTTCAGGATTTACGACAACCGGCAAATCGTTATCGAACGATTTTGCACATACCAGTAAAATAGGGGCAAGTATTACAAAGCCTGTTGAAATTAGGAAGGTTCGGGTCATATCAGTCGATTATTTATTTATCTACTCAAGAAAACACTAAAGTAAGTCAAAATGTTTAATGCTAGCATGTAAGAAGTTTAAAACATTACGATTCTAAAAAATAAGTGAGGCTGTGTAAAAAGTGGATGAAGCCATTGAAATCCCTCATCCTGACCGTCGAAAGTCAGTTAATTGTCACATTGCGCGGAGTCGAAATGCGATTATTAAATGACTTTTTACACAGCCTCATACTTTTGGTAATTAAACACCTATTTATAAATTTCTTCCAACGAAAATAAAAAGGCATAAATCAGGGCGACATCCTTTAAATAATCAAACCGCCCGCTGGCGCCACCATGCCCAAATTCCATATTGGTGTGCAGCAATAATACGTTTTTATCGGTTTTCATATCGCGTAACTTAGCTACCCATTTAGCTGGTTCAAAATACTGCACCTGACTGTCGTGCAGGCCTGTTGTGACCAATATATTCGGATAGTTTTTCTTTTCAATATTTTCGTACGGGCTATAGCTTTTCATATAAAAGTATGCATCCTTATTTTTAGGATTGCCCCATTCGTCAAATTCGTTGGTGGTTAATGGAATGCTTTCATCGAGCATTGTATTCACTACATCAACAAAAGGAACCTGTGCTACAATTCCGTTCCATAATTCGGGAGCCATATTTGCAATAGCACCCATTAATAAACCGCCGGCACTTCCCCCCATCGCATAGAGGTGCTCTCTAGAAGTATATTTTTCGTTAACCAAAAATTGGCCACAATCAATAAAATCGGTAAAGGTATTTATCTTTTTCATCAGCTTGCCATCTTCGTACCAATGACGCCCCATCTCCTGTCCGCCCCGTATATGGGCAATGGCATAAACAAATCCCCGGTTTAATAAACTTAAACGGTTGGTATTAAATCCGGCATCGATACTGTTACCATAGCTTCCGTAAGCATACAATAATAACGGGGCATTGCCGTCCTTTTTAAATCCTTTTTTATATACCAGCGAAATGGGCACTTTCGTCCCGTCTTTTGCTGTGGCATACAAACGCTCGGTTGCATAATCCGCAGCATTATAGCCTCCAACTACTTCCTGTTGTTTCTTCAGGGATTTAACTTTAGTAGCCAGATTGTAATCGAATGTCGAATATGGAGTGGTTAAGGAGGTGTACCCATATCGCAGCGTTGCACTGTTATATTCAGGATTGGAACCAAAGTTAGCGGCATACGCTGCTTCCCCAAAGTCGAGATAATGTTCTGAGTTATCCTTTAAACTCCGAATCCGCATTTTTACCAAGCCATCCTTCCGCTCGCTGATCACTATAAAGTCTTTAAATTCCTCAACCCCTTGCAGTAACACATCGGGTCGATTCGGAATTACTTCTTTCCAATTGGCAGCATCGGTTTTGTCAAGCGGGCATTCCATCAGTTTAAAATTCTTTGCACCATCTTTGTTGGTGCGAATCAGAAATTTGTCGGCTAGCGGTATCACGTCGTACAACACATCTTTTAAACGCGGTTGAAAAATTTTGAACTCATCGTTTGGTTTAGCAGCATCAATCATTCGTAATTCGGCAGACATGGTAGCCTGCGAATAGATAAAAATGTATTTATTGTTTTTGCTTTTACCTACTCCAATGTAGTTGCTTCTGTCCTTTTCCTCATAAACCAATGCGTCGGTTGCTGCATCAGTACCCAGGGTATGCCGCTTTATTTTTTCTGATAAAAGGGTTTCGGGATTTTTGGCGGTGTAAAAAAAGGTTTTGTTATTATTTGCCCAACAAGGATCGCCTTCGGTATTGGTAACAGCATCTTTCAATATCTCCCCTGTTTCTAAATTTTTAATATAAATGGTGTATTGCCGCCGGCTCACCAGATCAACTCCATAAGCCAAAAGCTTATTGTCTTCGCTCACATCAAAACCGGTTGCTGAATAGTATGCATGTCCCTCGGCCATTTTGTCGACATCAAGTAAAACTTCCTCGGTAGCTTCCAGGCTTCCTTTTTTACGGCAGTACTTAAAATATTGCTTTCCATCGTCGGTGCGGTAGTAATAATAATACCCGTTTTTAAAAACCGGTACACTTTCATCTTTCTCCTTGATCCGGGCTTTCATCTCCGAGAACAAATCTGTTTGAAACTTTTGCGTACCGTTCATTACAGCAGCCAAAAAAGTATTTTCGGCGTTCAGATAGTCAACCACTTTTGTACTGTCGGGACCTTTACCAAAAAAGTCGTACATCCAGTAATAATTATCCAACACTTTGTCGTCGTGAATGGTGCGCCAGTGTTCCTTTTTTTCAGCAATAGGGGCTGTTGCTTTTTGAAATTGAGCATTTAGTTGAGACATATAAACGAATAGAATTAATACAACCAATATTTTTCTCATAATGTACTATTTATTTGGTTCGAATTGATAATGCGTTTTTTGATTTTTAGATTAGAGTATCTGTGTTAACAGAAACATTTTTTTATGTAAACACTTCTCTCCTTACCTATTGTAAAATAACAAAAATAGATTCCGAATGTTTCCAATTAAAACGGAGATTTTATGCGGAATGAAAATATCCTCTTCATGACAGATATTTATTTACTTCATCAAGACAAATGCTTAGCAATATAAGGGTTTAACACGTGTAATAATAAAAAAAACATATTTTTGAAAGTAAATTGGGTATCTTTTTCCAAAAGGAAAACTATATTTGAACGCGTATGAGTATTCAAAAAATTAAGCTAACATCGTTATGAAAGCAATAAACTCAACAATTCTGCTACTCTTTATCTCTTTAAGTATCGTTTTTAACTCTTCAGCGCAAACTCCTGCGAAAACGGTTCCTGATTTCACTTTTTTCAAATCGAATAAAATTGCTTTTACAATTAAAGATTTGGATCCTAACAACTTGTTATTCTTTGTTTTTTTCGATGTAACCTGCGACCATTGCCAGCAGGAAATGGTAAAAATTAACAAGCATTATGGCGAGTTTAAAAAAACATCGCTGTATTTAATAAGCTTAGATGACCCTCAACGTGTCAATCAGTTTCTGAATGCTTATGGAAAAAATTTAGTGGGAAAAAGCAATGTCACCTTGTTGTTCGATTTAAAAAACGAATTTATTGTTAAGTTTGGCCCAAAGAGGTATCCTTCCACCTTTCTTTATTCGCCCCAAAAGAAACTAATCCTTTATGACGATAATCCCGAGAATTTTAATAAATTTCTTGCTCATATAAAATCAGCAAATAAATGATTTACATTTAAATAATATTGGTTTTCATTTTATATAAAATGAATTTTCCCCCTTTTCGTTTATCCTACATTCCAAAATCATGACCCGAAAACCCGCACTTTTTATTATAGTTCTATTTTTTGCGCTGTTAAGTGCATGCACAAACAAGTCTCAAGTTCCGGATGGCCTGCCGCGAAGTATTCCCGAAACTGAAGGTGTTTCCTCCGAAGGTATCCTCAATTTTTTAGATGCAGTCGAAAAGAGTAAGCACGAATTACACAGTTTTATGTTTTTACGCCACGGGAAAGTTATAGCCGAAGGTTGGTGGAATCCATACCGGTCCGATTTGAAGCATACCATGTATTCGACCAGTAAAAGCTTTACCTCTACCGCTATTGGGTTTGCCGTGAGTGAAAATCGTCTTTCGGTAAACGATAAAGTAATTTCGTTTTTCCCTAAAGATATTCCCGACACCATTAGTCCGAATTTAGCTGCACTTACTGTTAAGGATCTGCTTACTATGTCGGTGGGACAAGAACCCGACCCTTCGTTTAGCATCGTTTCGAAGGATACCAATTGGATAAAAGCATTTTTAGCGCTTCCTGTTAAATATAAACCGGGATCCAAGTTTCTGTATAACTCCATGGCTACTTACATGCTGTCAGCCATTGTTCAAAAAGTAACCGGCGAAAAAGTGATCGACTACCTGAAACCCCGATTATTTGAGCCCTTGAATATTCAGGGAATGGATTGGGAAACAGATCCAATGGGAATCAGCACCGGTGGATGGGGATTGAGAATTAAAACCGAAGACATGGCCAAATTCGGACAGCTCTATCTGAAAAAAGGAAAATGGAACGATATGCAGGTAATCCCTGCGGAATGGATAGAAGAAGCAACCTCTTACAAAATAGATCAGGCTCCCAATATGCCAAAAGAAAAGAAAGATTTGAGCGAATGGACGCAGGGATACTGTTACCAGTTCTGGCGTTGCAGGCACAATGCATTTAGGGCCGATGGCGCATATGGCCAATATATCATTATGATGCCCGACCAGGATGCAGTAGTTGTGTTAACCAGCGAAACATCGGATATGCAAAGGGAAATAAATCTGGTGTGGGAATATTTATTGCCAGCCATAAAAGGAGACAAACTGACCGAAAATAACGATATGGTATCGGTCCTCAATAAGCGGTTAGAGTCGCTTGCATTACCAGTTATTGGCAAATCGTCAGTTTCGCCTTTGGAAAATACAATTTCGGGGAAAACATACTCCTTTGCCCCGAACGAAAAGCAGATTGAAACAATCGACTTTCAGTTTCAGAAAAGCGAATGCCTGGTAAACTTAACCATCGATTCCGTAGCATACAAAGTTGCCTTTGGCTCAGGAACCTGGAAATTAGGAGAAACCATGAAGCCAGGCCCTTCGCTGTTTTCAAAATCGAATAGAGATGCGGACATCCTTTACCCCGCGAAAGTAGCCGGGAATTATGCCTGGAAAAACGACAGTACCCTGGAACTAAAACTGCGGTACATCGAAAGCCCGCACTCAGAGACGATCCTTTGCAGATTCAGCCAGGACAAGATCGGGGTAGAATTGCAAAACAGCAACGATTTTGGAAGCAAGAAAATGGAATTAACGGGGGAATTAAAAAGGTAAAATCGGGTTTTAGCGCAGTTATGGAAAGTTGCGACAGCCAAGATGACTCCTGATTTCAATAAAAATAATAATAAACAGTTCGAGGTTTTGTGAAAGTTGGCAAATAGAGCGTAGTCAGGAGACTACGCTCAGCCTTGGGGTTATAATGAAGGAGTTATTAAATGAGATTGATTTTATTTATAATAAACCTCTCCTGATATACAACCAAAAGCGAAACGTTTAAATTTTATTTGGTTCTCCAAAGTTCAATTAAAAAATTATTTGCTGATGAAAAAGTACTATAAAAGCATAATCTTATTTTTTGCAATTGTTACTGCAATAGCAGTTTGGATTTATTTTGTCATAAAGGATGCTTCAAAGACTAGTGAGCTAGTTTTTGCTGAATATCCTTTACTTCAAAAAAAGGAAAAGGTAAGTGGAAAATTATCAAATCTATACCTATCTAGTGGATTTAGAGCAAATGCATATTTACGATTTATAACATTAGATAACGGCTTAAAATTAAGTATTTCTGTAGAGAGCTGTAAAGATTGCGAAACATTAGGGGACAAAATTGCAATTGGAACTAGAATCGAAAAGAAAACAAACGAAGATTCGATCTATATAATAAATAATACAGATCAAGATAGTTCGTTTTTTAAATTTAAGTTAGAACCATTGAAGTAATCCCCCCTGCTGGCGCGGACATGCTGTCCGTGCCTCCATCCCTACAATGAAAGAATGATGAAGCAGATGCTTTGACAAACAAGGATGAATATATATTTATGTATAAATTAGTTTTTTACAATTTTTATTTAGCAGTCAAGTATCTAAAAAACACCCCATTTTCAAGACCTTTTAGCAACTTAAAATTAGGAAGTGTCCTTTCTCTTTCATTTTTTGAAGTAGTTAATGCTATAACTTTTACAAACTATTTCAATCCACATGAAAATATAATGTGGGGAAAGCACAATTTTGAAATTGGCTTCTTTTTGTTGCTCATAGGAGGTTTAAATTTTCTCTATTTTACTAGGGGGGACAGATTTAATATCATCATTAAAGAAATATCTCAAAAGCCTAAAAAGGAATTATTAGTTGGAAAGGTTGTAACAATTACATACTGCTTTCTTTCAATGTTCTTTTTGTGGCTTGTAATTCACCCCCGCTAGCCGAAGTCTATAATCAGAGTAGCTCGGCGAATGTCTCTGACTTGGCCGGATTAAGTACCTGTTTTAAACCAGTTGTTATGGGAGTTGAACAGTATAAAAGGATATAAAGCATGAAAACCGGGGTTGTCCCGGTTTTTATGCTTATACAAAAGGGTTCACGATTTTTAGCCTGTCTTCTATAAACTGGCCGTTGTGCATATCTTCTGAATACAGGGTACTGCAACCACTTTCCAATGCGGGGGCAATAATAAGGCTATTGTAAAAAGAAAAATGGTATTTAAGAGCAATATCACAGGCATTTACAATTGTACCTACTTCGTTTATATGCAACAAGTTGTTTTTACAAGATTCCAATACAGCATTCTGAGCATCCTCCCAGGAATTATGAAATTTCTTAGTAAGTGTATTTGTCAGTTCCTGCAAAACTTGTGTGCTTACATAGGAATCGCATTCAACGATGAGTTTACGGGCAATGGATTGTTTGTCCAGTTCGGTGTTAGAATAAGCATAAACAAGAATGTTAGTGTCCAGAAAAACCTTATTGTTCATTAGCTTCATCCCTATTAAATTTAAAGCCTCTTGTATCGAGCTTCACGGCATTGAAGCTAACCTCCTTTTTCTTGCTCTGGGCCGTTTCCTTACCTTCGTCTATCATAAAAGCGATAACTTCTATCTGCTTCCCAATGTAATTATCGGGCAAGGGCAAGGTAAGGGTGTTTTTATCTGCTGTAAATACTGTTCGTATCATATTTTTAAATTTTAAAGTATTGCAACTTTTTTCTGGAAAAAGTCTTTAAACTTCTTTTTGATAAGCATGGTATCAATCATTTTAAAGATTACATGCTTATCGTCATCATCCAATTGTTGGATTAACCAAAGCTGTCCATCGTGGTTTTATCTTCAACGGTCACTTCTTTGAGCAGTTTCCTGAGTTTCTTTATATTATCACCTACATTCATAAGGCTTTATTTTGCATCAAAATTAGGCAAAATGACCATTATTAACAAATAGTTGATAAATATGGAATAACAGCTGGCGCGGACATGTTGTACGTGCCTCTATGTCCCCACTAACCGAAGTCTATAATCGGAACGTCTCTGACTTCGCCTAATTATTTCGTCACACCAGCGTTTCAGTTTACAATTATATACAAGTCATTTTTACTGTTTTTCATTCTACCCCGAGCGATTCCATTAAGGCATAAAAGCTTTCAGGTTCCTTCGTTTTATAAAGCTCGTACCAAGCCTTTAATGTTACTGGAGAAAAAACATCCAGGTGTTCCAGAACACAACGTGAAAATTCCAGGGGGGCAACTCCGGTGGCAGTGATGAGATTTCCAGCAACAACTGCATCTTTACGCTGATAAAACTCTTCGCCTTTATAATTTGGGCAAACCGCTTTTAGGTAATTCAAATCGTTGCTGGTATGATTGCAATGATCCAACATACCTTTTTGAGCCAAACCCATGGTGGCCCCGCAAATAGCAGCAACAGGAATATTATATTTTAGCAATTCCAGGGCTTTATCCAAAATCGGATCATGCATCGGTTCCAACCAGGTATCTCCTCCGGGAAGAATAAGTAACCCGCAATTATCCGCAGTAATTTCATTAACTGAAACGTTGGGAATGATTCGAATACCTCCCATGGTTGTAATAGGATTTTTGTTTATTCCAACTGTTTGAACACAAAACTCAGGAGCTCCTTTTTTAAAATACCGCGTGGAATGAAGTTCGGCGGTTAAAAAGGCCGATTCCCAATCGGCCATGGTATCCAGCACATATAAATAAGCAGTCTTTTTCATGGTTACTATTTTTGAGTGAAACAATATGCGCAGCGCATCTTAAATATTTTAACTTAGGCATTGTTTAAATTTAAATTGAACCCACTTCGGGGTTCCCGATTTCTCGTTTAGTTTACCTCCGGTTTTACCGGAGGTTATTCATATTAAAGTCCTTCGGACTTTTGTTTGCTATAAACCCGGAAAGGGTTAAATTTTAATAACCGTAGGTTTCAACCTACGGAAAATGAAACAAATAATAGAGCAACCCTAAAAGGGTTGAATATTTAAATACACGGGATAAATAAAAATTAAACAGTTCCTTCGCTTTTTCAAAATTAAAGC
>JAIFLU010000156.1:9861-24896 GCA_020048915.1 Bacteroidota bacterium
AAATTAAAGCGGGCAAGTGACAACCTTATGTCAACAGGTTGTCAAAAATTTCATTCAAAAATCAACTTAAGATTATACAGCAAAGCATAATTGTTAGTTGAAACAACAGTTTATAAAAGATTTTCATAAAAGCCCCAATAATTATCCGAGATAAATTTTCGATAGAATAATATCGATTACAATAATCATTCTTAGTAACTTTGGTAGGTTTCAGTAATAACGAAATGTAATGTCAAACTTAAATTGTCTCATTCAACCTCCCCTGCCCCTCCTTACCCGCGATAGCTATCGGGGAGAGGGATAACTTCCTACATGATTTATTATAGCCCCTTTTAAGGGGTTGGGGTTGTTTTTAACAATTTAATATTGATGTAATTAAAAACAATTTGTTCTAAATACATCTTTCACAATTTTATAAACTCATTTAATAACCAAAACTATGAAATACGCTATTGGCGATGTGGTGCAACTAAAATCGGGAGGCCCATCCATGACCGTTCAACGAATTATAGGATCTGATAATTCGAACTTTATGATAAAAGCTGCCGACGAGTTTATGAAAACTCAGGGATTTAGCGAAGGCGATGTGGTTTGTCAGTGGTTTAGTGGCAACAAGCTAGAATCGGGGACCTTTAAAGTCGATAGTTTAATGATTGTTAGTTGAGTCTGTCCGAAAAGTCTCTTACCCCCTAATCCCCCAAATGGAGGACTTTAAATTCAATGATTTTTAGATGGTTCCCTGGAGGGGTTAGGGGTAAAACAGATGAAAATCATTGAATTTTTGATTTTTTTGGAGGACTCTTAGTTAATTCAACAAATTAAACCATCTAAACGAACTTCTATGGAATCGAATCGTCGTAGATTTTTTAAAACATTGGGTGTTGGAGCCGCCGGGATTGGATTGGCAACAAGCTTTCCTGCTTCCGCGCTTTCAAATGGGCCAAAAATCAAACCTGTTAAAGAAGATGGCCCAATTCTTTTGATTGGCGATACTATTGCGGTTGCAACTACCAGCTACGGGAAAGTGCGGGGATTTGTGCTTAGGGGAATTCATACTTTTTTAGGTATCCCTTATGGGGCCGACACTTCCGGTGCTAACCGTTTTATGCCACCACAAAAGCCAACTCCCTGGGCAGATATCCGTCCTGCTGTATGGTTGGGAAACACAGCTCCCCAAATTATGGACAACCGCTATGCCAATGCCTACAGCTCATTTGTTGACCATTGGAATTACGACGATGTTAGCGAAGACTGCCTCCGCATGAATGTGTGGACACCCTCCATTAGCGATGGCAAAAAACGCCCGGTCATGGTTTGGCTGCATGGCGGCGGCTATACCAACGGTAACGCAATTGAGCAAGATGGGTACAATGGTGAGAATTTCAGTTGTACTGGCGATGTAGTATTTTGTTCGTTAAACCATCGGTTAGGACCTATTGGCTTCTCGAATTTAGCAGGCGCAGGAGGTGAAAAGTATAAAGCCTCTGGCAATGTTGGAATGCTCGATATTATCGCTGCCCTGAAATGGGTGCGCGACAATATTGCTAATTTCGGAGGCGATCCCGGAAACGTTACTATTATGGGACAATCGGGTGGCGGCGCAAAGGTATGCACTGTTTGTGCCATGCCATCAGCAAAAGGATTAGTGCATAAGGGAGTTGCTTTAAGCGGATCAACAACCAAAGGAATAGATAAAAACTATTCCGAAAAACTTGGTTCCTATATTTTACAGGAAGCAGGACTTAAATCTTCAGAAATAGATAAACTACAGCAAATCCCCTGGAAGGAATATATTCTTCTGGCAAATAAAGTCGCCGAAAAACTTACGAAAGAATCGGGGAATACCATGATGCGGGGCAGTTTTGGACCTGTAGCCGATGGCATTTATCTCCCTAAAGAACAATATTATTCTGATTTGGAAGGCTTTTCAGCAAATATTCCCATGATTATCTCCACCATGTTTAACGAATCGTCGCCCAGTCGAACCGATTCCTCACTCGAAAACATAACACTCGAGGGGGTGAAGACAAAACTAAAAGACCGGTTTGGCGAAAACACCAATAAAATTGTGGAAGCATATTCAAAAACCTTTCCTGAGAAAAAACCAATAGAAATATGGTCGCTTATTGCCAGTAACCGCCAATCGGCAATAAACACCGCAAATGCGAAATCGAAACAAAAAGCTCCGGTATATCTGGCCTGGTTTGGCTGGCAGCCTCCACTATTCGACAGTCGTATGCGAGCCTTTCATTGCCTCGACATCTGTTTCTGGTATAACAATACCGACCTGATGTATACCCATACCGGAGGAGGAAGCCGTCCCCGGAGGCTCTCGGCAAAAATGTCGCTTGCCCTGGTACAATTCATGAAAACAGGCAATCCAAATGGAACCTGGCTTCCCGAATGGCCAAAATATTCAGTCGAAAAAGGCGAAACCATGATTTTAGATGATATGTGCGAATTGAAAAACGACCCGGACCGGGAAGCACGAAAGGCTTTGCCAATATAGGGAGAATGAGTTAAAAAAAACTGTCAGTGTTTAAACACTGGCAGTTTTTTTATGTCCCTTCCTCAACATATGAATACTTGATTTTCTCAAACAGTAATACTTAAATCAATGCCGTTTAGTTAAGAAGTAGGCTTCGACTCGCTCAGCCTGACAAACTGGTAATAGTGTCAGGCTGAGCGGAGTCAAAGTGTGTATTAATTATTTAATTCCTAAACTAAACGACATTGATACTTAAATTGGAATGCTTCAAGAATACTCATTAACCATTCGTTTTTTTCCTTAATTTCACCGGTTAAATTAGTTCTAAAATTAAGCGGTGTTTCATGAGTAAAGGCTTCGACGATAGTACTTTAATTGCAGAAATCAAAAAGGGGAACTACCAGGCTTTTGAACAAATTTTTAAAGCTCATCAGCCTTATATGGTGATGTATGCTAAAAAATTTGTCGATGATTGGGAATCTGCCCGGGATCTTGTTCAGGAAATTTTCCTTCAACTATGGGAGAACCGGGGAAAGATTGAAATAACAATTTCACTAAAAGCCTACCTATTTAAATCGGTTAAAAACCAATGCGCCAATTATGTAAAACATAAAATTGTCGAAAAAAAATACAACGATCATACCCAGGAAGAATTCAAAGCCCTCGAAATAAAATTCTATCAGCAAACCGACGAACACTTTATCTCTCTCATTGAAAAGGAACTGGGCGATAAAATTTCAGAAGCAATTGAATCCTTACCCGATCAATGCCGTACAACCTTTGAATTAAGTCGTTTTCAGGGACTAAAAAGTCAGGAAATTGCCAAGAAAATGGACGTTTCCGTACGTACCGTCGAAACCCAGATATACAGAGCATTAAAAGTTTTAAAAGAGTCGTTAAAGGATTTTTTAGCATTTTTTTAGAAAAAAAATAAAATCCTTGTAAGTAGAAATTAAAGTATAGTTGACATATATAATGAAGATTGATTTATGGAAGAGTTAAAGAGAAATATCGATGAGTTAATTGTAAAACATCTGCTTGATGAAACAACATTAGATGAAAAAGAGTTTTTGCTGGATTGGTTAAAAAAAGAGAATGCCAACCAACAGTACTATTTTACATTTAAAGAAATTTGGGAAACATCCCAAATTACTCAAAATCCGATAGCAACTGAAGACTCATGGAAGAAACTGGATAGCACCATAAGAAATCATTCTTTGCAAACGGGTTCCGGAAAAACTTCCAGCATATGGCCTAGCCTTTTAAAAATTGCAGCGGTTGCTACAATTTTGGCAGGGTTGACAATTGGATTCTTTAAATTAAAAGACCGATTTATAACTAAGAAAAATGTAATTACCTATACCATGATTACTACTCCCAACGGACAGAAAAAGGAGATAATTCTGCCCGATGGAACAAAAGTATGGCTTAACAGCGGCACCGAATTTAAATATCCCAGTACATATGGGGAAACAAACAGAGAGGTTTACCTTGTTGGAGAAGCATATTTTGACGTGGTAAAAGATAAAACCAAAACTTTTATGGTGCATACCGATAAAATAACGATCAAAGTTTTAGGTACCAGTTTTAATGTAAAATGTTATCCCGAACTTGAAACAATTGAAACAACTGTTATAACAGGTATTGTTAGTCTCGAAAACGCTAGCGCTGACCAAAATAAAGATATTGTGATTCTCAATAAGCGCGAAAAAGCTACCTATGTGAAGGACAATAAAAAAATGTTTATTTCGAAGAATAAAACCTCTGGTGACCTCAATGCAAAAGTTGAGCCTATCGGTCCTAAGAAAATATCCTTAAATGAGGAAGAAGCTAATTACATAGCATCCTGGAAAGACCAAACCTTATATTTTAATAACGAAACATTTGAAGAAATGACCATGAAGTTGCAGCGTTGGTTTAATGTTAAAATTATTCTTTCGGACAAGCAACTTAAAGAATACCGGTATAAAGGCAAATTCGAAAATGTACATAGCATATTTCAGGTACTCGAAGTTGTAAAGCTTACCACACCTATATCTTACGAATACAACGAAGCTTTAAAAGAAATAACAATTAAAGAAGTTAAAAATTAATATACACTCATACACAGTATATAACTATTAACTAAACTATTTGAATACTAATAATAACTAAAAACTAAGTTGCCTATGATGTTGAAAAAGTAACCGCTCAATTTACTTTTCAAATGGCAGATACTCAAATCTGCTTAATTATTAAAAAAATCTATTAACTACATTCAGTGCAGCAGCACTGGTATTTACTAATTTAAAAACTAATACGTATGCAAAAAAAATTTGCACATGGAATTTTTTTGTCTAAAAATTCCAGAATGAGATTGTTATGTCTAAATTTAGCTGTAATGCTGGTTTTTACCATGACAATAAGTGTTTCAGCAGGTACTTTGCCTGACAATAAATCAGTAGAATCGTCAGCGCAAAAGCTAAAAGTTTCAGGAACTGTAACTTCTTCGGAAGACAATCAGCCATTACCCGGTGTAAATGTCATTTTAGAAGGAACTACTGTAGGTACTACAACCGATATTAATGGGAAATACAGCCTGGATATTGAAAACGGGAATGCAAACTTAGTATTTTCTTACATTGGGTACATGAACGAAATAGTACCGGTAAGTGGAAGAAATACGATTGATATTACCATGGTTCTCGATATTTCGAAATTAGAAGAAGTCGTGGTAATTGGATATGGTTCTGCTGCAAAGAAGAACGTAGCAAGTTCGACTTCTGTTCTCAAAAGCAATGAAATTGTTGGTTTATCGACTACCGATGCCCGCCAGGCATTACAAGGCAAAATTGCCGGGGTACAAGTTACCAATAATAGTGGTGACCCAGGTTCCGGAGCAAGAATTGTAATCCGTGGTATGGGTTCTTTTTCTAATACTGATCCACTTTATGTAGTGGATGGAATTCAAGGTGGCGACATTAACTCAATACCATCTCAGGATATTGAAAATATTACTGTTTTAAAGGATGCTTCTACTACTGCAATTTATGGTTCGGCTGCAGCAAATGGTGTTGTAATGATAACAACAAAAAGCGGAAAAAAAGGCGGTATAAAAGTTAATTACGATGGTACTGTGGGTATAGCCGATGTTACCAAACGTTTAGATTTATTAAATGCCTCACAATATGTAGATTTGGTAGCTGACATACAAGCAGCAGGTGGCCTTCAATTATCCGATAAACTAAAAACTCCGGATGTTAGAGTAGACCGTACTGACTGGCAGGAGCAAGTTTTTCAAAAAGCTGTTACAACTGAACATAATCTTAGACTTAGCGGCGGTGGCGAAAATGTTGCTTATTCATTCTCAGTAGGTTATCAAAATCAGGGATCAACAATAATTGACCGTAATTTTCAACGTTACACGATTGGCGCAAAATTATCGGAAGATTTGTTTAAAGGCAAATTACGGTTAAGTCAAAACCTTCGATTAAAAAATGATATCAACAATGGAGCTTTGGCTAACTTTAACGATGCAATAAGAATGCCCCCCTATATTTCTGTTTACGATCCGACCAACCTCGGCGGATATGGCCGTGCAGATAAGGTAACTGACCTGAACGACGCCAACAACCCTTTAAACTCAGTTTACAATACTGACTATAACAGCAGGGGACTAAATATGGATCTTGATTTAGGAGCCGAATTGCAAATATTTTCCGGATTCGCCTTTAAATCACAAGGTCGCATTTCCGCCGGGAATTACAACAGCTATACCTGGAACTATCCATCGAACGGAGGTAATTTTTCAAAATTAACTTCCGATATGAACGAAAATTTCAGTAATTATTATAGCATGCTTCTCGAAAACTATTTCTCATATAGTAAAACTTTCGGAGACCATGACATTAATGCTGCTGTTGGTAATGCTTATAATCCATCAGGTTATAACCGCTCTGTTTCTATTGCCGGATCTAATTACACCAGCGACGCGATTCAAAATGTTGCTTTAGGTAATACTACCTCTATTACTGGTGCCAGTGTAAATAGCGGAAGCTCTAGGTTATCGTATTTCAGCAGGTTAGGATATACGTTTAAAGAAAAGTATGTTATAAATGCTAGTGTACGTAAAGATGGATCGAGTAAATTCGGAGCAAATAACAGGTGGGGTACATTCTATGGTTTAGGTGCTGCCTGGAGTATTTCTAAAGAAGAATTTATGAGTTCTATGCCAGCTATCTCAAATTTAAAATTACGCACCAGTTATGGTAAAACCGGGAATGACAATATTCCTCAATTCTTAACTTCCTCAAGTGTTTGGAAAGGTGGTAGTAATAATATTGTATACTCATTTGGAGATGATTTAAGCTACGCTTATGGGTCTACTGTTAATAGCATTGCTAATCCTGATCTGAAATGGGAAGAAACTACCCAGTTCGATCTTGGTTTCGATGCCGGATTCCTGAATAATAGCTTAACTTTTGTTTTCGACTACTATAACAGAGCCAACAAGGATTTATTAATCGAAACCCAATTACCTCTCACCACCGGCCTTGGTAACCCTGGTCAGGTTGGGACACAATGGGTAAATGCTGCCAGTATGAAAAATACCGGATTTGAAGCAGCAATCTCTTACAGCAATAACTCCAGCGATTTTAAATGGGATGTATCATTAAATACAACTTATAGCTTAAACGAAGTAACAGCCTTAGGAACTGTTGGTGATCTTCCTATCTCAAAAGGTGAATTTGTTGCCGGTATTGGTAACTCAACACGGACCGATATTGGGCACCCACTTGCTTCATACTATGGCTATAAATTCGACCATGTTATAGTGGACCAGGCAGAGTTGACAGCTCTAAATGCTTCCGCTGTAGCTGCATCCGCCGGCAAGGTAACTGAATACAAGGTGGGTTTAAAACCTGGTGACCGGGTTTGGAAAGACATTGATGGTAATGGATATATTGATGATAAAGACCGCACCTACATTGGTAATCCATCGCCAAAATGGCAATATGGAGCTGTATTTAATGCCACCTATAAAAACCTCGATTTCCAATTGTTGCTCCATGGTGTAATGGGTGTTGATGTTGTGAATGGCGCCCGCTATTGGTTTGAAGGAATGTCAAAACCATTTAACAATACTACTACTGTATTAGACAGATGGAAAAAGGATGGTGATATTACCAATATTCCTGCTGCCGGACAAAACTCCAGTTCTAACCTCGTATTCTCTGATTGGTATGTTGAAAAAGGTGACTATTTAAGAGTAAAAAATCTTGTAATTGGATACACATTCCCAAGAAGTATGCTTAAAAATACATTCGATAAATTCAGGGTTTATGTAGCCGCTCAAAATTTATTAACCTTAACCAGTTATTCGGGTTACGATCCTGAAATATCTTCGAACTCTCCGGACGATAATAATAATTATATATTCCAACGTGGTGTTGACTTATTTCAACGTCCAAATCCACGGATTTTCAGATTAGGAATACAGTTAAACTTCTAAAATTATATTATATGAAAAGAAAAATATTATATACACTAATTGTAGCATTATTTGTTGGTGCTTGCAGCAAAGACACGCTCGATGTAAAAAACGAAAACCGCTACGATGGTTCTTCTTTCTTTACAAATGCCACTACTGCCACAGAAGCAACTACAGCAATGTACTCCCCGCTTTTATATCAGGGTATGTTCGAAAGGGAATTCTATTTCATTTTCGACCTTTTGGGGAACGATGCTGACAAAAACTTCCCATTACAAGGTAGCTTGTTAGATTTTCCCTTATACACCCATACTCCTAATAGCGGGGAATTGAACTATTTATTCAATTCGTGCTATAAATTGATTTTCCGGGCCAATTTTGTAATTGACATGGCTGAAAAATGGGCAACTAAAACAGATGCAGATGCTGCTCTAAAAGTGCGCATTACCGGTGAAGCTAAGTTTTTAAAATCGTTGGCTTATTTTTGGCTTGTTACCTGCTATGGCGATGTTCCTTTAAAGGCTAAACTCGAAGACCACTTCATTCTTCAGTCCGAAAGAACTCCTAAAGCTGAAATTTGGGCAGATATTGAACTTAACTTAAAAGATGCGATCGACAAATTACCACTTGCCAGCGAATATGCTGCCGCCGATTATGGTAGAGCATCCAAGGGCGCTGCTGTGGCAATGTTAGGCAAGGTATATTTGTATGAGAAAAAATATAGCGAAGCTATTACTGAATTAACCAAGCTTACTGCTGCTCCTTACGATTACGCACTGGCTAGTTCGTTGGATGATATGTTTATCAACGATTTAAAAACCAAAGAAACTATATTTGCAGTGATGCATGGCGAATGGCAAGGTTGGGGAGTTGGTAATGCTTACATTATGTTTGGTGGTCAGGAAAGCTGGGGTGGAAAAGGAACTCATACCGGACGTGCCATGGAATATGGGTTTAACGACTGGTGGAATGTGCTGGTTTCAAAAGCATTGGTTACTGCTTTTACTTATAAAGATGAAAGCAATGCCAATTATACCGATCCCCGTGCAGCCAAAACTTATTATGATGATGGTACAAAAGGCGGCGATACCGAGTTCTGTGACCAATGTCCGGGAGGTAAAAAGGTTTATGCTGATAAGGTAAAAGAAGGCCAAGTTTCGTGGAGAAAATATGAATTGTATGAAAAGCGCGAAAATTATGGTCAACCAGATAGCTATATCAATAGTCAGGTTATTCGATATGCCGATGTACTTTTAATGTTAGCTGAGTGCTATATTGAAAACAACCAGGTTGCCAGTGCACTTCCTCTTATCAATTCAGTTCGTACCCGTTCAGCCGCATTTGCTTATACAACACTAGGCAGTCAGGACCAGGCACGTACAATAGTTCGTCGTGAACGTCAACTCGAATTAGCAGGGGAACAATCCCGGTTCTTTGACTTAGTTCGTTGGGGAATCCTGGAGCAAACTATTAATGCTGAAAAACAAATTTCGGCAGGTACTCAGCCAGTTAAACCTTATCATGTGCTTCTGCCAATTCCACAGTCGGAAAGGGATTCAAATCCTAAACTTAACGCGCAGGTTAAAGACAATTGGAACTAATTTATTTCAATGTTAAATTGAAAGCCGTCTCTTTTGGGACGGCTTTTTTTAGTTTAAAAACATCATATTCGAAAGTATTTCTTGATCTTTTGAACATGAAACTACGTGACTGTGTTTAGTTTGTTAATCTCTTTAAAATAATTAACAACTAAATCTTTATAATATAAGCCAATTTTAAACAATGTATTTTCACAATATAAAATATTTCCAAATGGTTTTAATTAAATCAATCGATAAAATATTCTATTTTTATCAGTAATTATTGGGAAAACTGAATGCTACGAACTATAATTCTTAAGAAGCTACTAATAATGGCATTTTTGTCATCTGCCCTTTGGTTTTCTGCCTCATCCCAGGAAAAACGTTTTGATATTAAGGTTAGTAACGGAACTGTTGAAGATGTATTTAACCAAATTGAAAAACAAAGCGATTACAATATTTTTTACAAAGTTGGTCAAATTGATGTATCGCGGGAGATTTCGTTAAACGCCAAAAATATTACGATCGCCCAACTGCTCGAAAAAGTAATCACCCAGTTTAATGCCAGTTATGCCATTTTTGGGGACATGATTGTAATAACTCCATTAAAAATAAATAAAGCCATATTAAAACACATAGTTACCGGAACAATTCTTTCAGCTGCCGATGGCCAACCTCTGGTTGGCGTTAATGTTATACAGGAAGGCTCCGGAAATGGCACAACCACTGACATTAATGGACGATATACCCTGGATGCTGACTCCGCAATGGTTACATTAACCTATTCTTTTGTGGGATACATTACCAATCGTGTGCCTGTAAACGGACAAACAGTGATTGATCTCAGTATGTATATTGATATAGCCCGCTTAGACGAAGTGATCGTAATAGGATATGGTGGTCAGAAAAAAGGAGACATAACCGGTTCTATCTCTTCCATTACCGGAAAAGACCTTGCCGATAAAGGGTATATCAGTTTCGACCAGATGATTCAGGGAAAAGCTGCAGGAGTGGAAGTTATCAATAATTCGGGACTTCCCGGTGCCGGAGTTTCAATAAAGATACGTGGTGTTGGTACACTTTATAATACCGATCCGCTTTATGTGATCGATGGTCTTGCGTTTCGTGGAAATGGAGACGACCAGTCGAACCCTTTGGCCATGATTAATCCCAATGATATTGAATCTATCCAGATTTTAAAAGATGCTTCCACAGCTGCCATTTATGGTACCAGGGCAGCGAACGGAGTGGTTATCATTTCAACCAAAAAAGGACGAACCGGCAAGCCCAGGGTAAGTTTTAACAGCTATAGCGGCATATCAATGGCACATAAAACCATTGATATTCTGAATGCTTCCGATTACCTCGATCTGGTAAAAGACATTCAAATTAATGCTAATCCCGGTAAGACGCCTGATGAACTTCTTCCTCCAAAAATATGGGCTAATGGGGAGTTTACCGAATATGCATCAACCGACCGAACCAACTGGCAGGATGAAATTTTTCGAATTGGTAAAATTCAGGATCACTCTTTATCTATTTCAGGAGGGAATGGATATTTTGTATACTCATTTTCGGCAGGATATACCAAACACGATGGTATTATGATTGGTAATAACTTTGAACGATATTCGTTTAGGACCAATACCGAGTTTAAACTGGGGAGAAGAATAAGAATTGGCCAAAATGCAGGTATTTCTTATTCAAATGTCCGGCCAATTGATAGTGGTTTGTTTGGCTCTGCGTTAAGAATCCCTCCCTATTTACCAATAAAAGATGAAACAAATTTGGGTGGATACAGCAAGGCAACATCCATTGACGATTTAAACGATGCAACTAACCCTGTTGCATTAGTCGAGCTTTCAAGCAAACTAAACCAGACACTTCGATTGCTTGGAAATATGTATGCAAATCTTGAAATATTAAATGGCCTTACTTATAAATTTAATGTAGGTATTGACTATACAAACGGTTATTATTTCAATTTTACAAAAGAAAATGAAAATGGGAACCTGAAAAGTCCTTCGATTTTGTACGAAAATTATAGCTGGGGAATAACACCTACGGTGGAACAAACCTTAGAATTCGAAAATACAAACGAAAACAGATCGTTTTCGATAATAGCAGGGAATACTCTCCCAGTTAAATCCTCGGGCAAATATCTGGCTGCCGAAGGAAGGGGGTTCTCAAACGAAGAAATCCAGGTTTTACCGGTTGCCGACTTTACAAGGATTGATGGTAATGCCACCGGATCGTGGCAAAATGTGCTTATTTCGTATTTTGGACGATTAAACTATAGTTACCGTGATCGTTATTTAATTACAGCAAATTTTCGCCGCGACGCAAGCCCCAGGTTTGCCCCTCAAAACCGATGGGGAAACTTTCCATCTTTTTCAGCAGGCTGGAAAATTTCTCAGGAGGATTTTTTTAAAGATCGGTTTAAAAAAATAAGTACGTTAAAACTTCGATCAGGCTGGGGTAAGAGTGGCAGTGATTTAATTGGTGATTATTCGTACCAATCGAGCCTACATGCTTCCAACATCAATTACATATTTGGCGAACCACAAAAAACGGTGAAGGGGGTGACTGTAAATTCCCTGCCATCGCCATTTGCAAAATGGGAGACAGCGTCCACAATAAATGTTGGATTAGATATTGGGCTATTCGATAATCAGCTTAGTTTTACGACCGATTATTTTATTAAAGAAACCAATAATATTCTTGTACAGGTGCCTATTCCTCCCTCCATTGGCATGGGATTAAATGAAGGAGGCGGAGATCCTACCATTAATGCGGCCTCTGTCGAAAATAGGGGATTAGAAGCCTCTCTTACTATTCAGAATAATCAGGGTTCGCTTCGATATTCCTTATCTGCTAATGCAGCCTTTATTAAAAATAACGTTAAATCTCTGGGAGACGGTCAACCTTTAAGCGATGGGAATTTTGATTTTAGCTACCCTATAACCAGAACAGAAGTTGGAAATCCTATTGGTTATTTTTATGGTTTTGTTGTAGATAAGGTATATTCCACCCAACAAGAAATAGATTTTGATAATGTTCAGGCTGCTCAAACTTCAGGAAAGCCAGATGCGTTATACCAGGATGCTGCAAAGCCCGGCGATATCCGATATAAAGACTTGGATTCCGATGGCCATATTACGGACAAAGACCGCACATTTATTGGAAATCCAATTCCTACCATCACTTATGGGTTGTCGTTTAATCTGGCATACAAAGGGGTCGATCTCTCCATGTCCCTAAGTGGTGTATATGGAAACGAGATATTCAGCGCGTATTACACGTATTGGCTCGAAGGAATGATTCGCCCTTTTAACGCTTCAACCAATGTAATGAACCGCTGGCGAAATCCCGGCGATGAAACGAGCGTACCAAGAGCCGTGGCTAACGATCCGAACAAAAATTTAAGGCCATCGACCCGATATATTGAAGATGGTTCGTTCTGGAGGATAAAAAATTTAAATCTGGGCTACAATATTCCGGAATCGATATTGTACCGGCTTTCACAAAATAATATAATTTCGGTACGGGTTTACATAACAGCACAAAATATTTATACCCACTCGAACTATAAAGGGTACGATCCTGAGATAAGTGCTCAATTTTCGGGAGACAGTCAGCGGTACAATCTTCGACGAGGAATCGATGTGGGGCAATATCCTCAGCCCCGAAGCTTTTTAATGGGATTTCAATTTAATTTTTAAAACTGTTATGCAGCGCTATACGTTTATTTTGATGATGATTTTTCTGACTTCGTGCAACGAAGATCAGCTCAATTTAAAGAACCCAAATTCGTATACGGAGGAAACATATTTTACGAATGCCGATCAATGTGTTCAAGCGATTAATGCAACATATGCCGGTTTCTATTTTCAGGGACTTTTTGCGCGCGAATATTACTTTATTTTCGACCTGGTTGGGAATGATGCCGAACAAGCGCCTCCACTTCAGGGGCCATTAGCCGAATTTGCCAATTTTACCTATGGTCCCGGAAACGAAAACATAAACCGTTTATGGAGATCGTATTACCGGATTATTCTTCGGGCAAACTTAGTTTTCGACAAAGTTGGGAAATGGGTACCCACCACAGATAATGATAATAATCTTCGAACCCGGATTTTAGGAGAGGCAGGATTTTTAAGGGCGTGGGCATATTTCGATTTGGTAAACATATTTGGTCGGGTTCCCATAAAAGATAGTTGGGAAGACCGATATGAATTTGAATCTCCCCGTGCCGATAGCATTCAACAAATTTGGCAACTTATTGAAAAAGATTTAACCCTTGCAATTGAAAGGTTGCCAGTTTCGTACAATGAGCTAAATAAAGGCAGAATAACACAAGGCGCTGCCATTGCCCTTCTCGGTAAGGCATATCTCTATCAGCAAAAATGGCAGGATGCTATTCAATCGTTTTCGAAAATTGAAAATTTTCCGTTCTCTTATCAATTAATCCCAAATTTTGAAGAAAATTTTCTATCTCTTAACGAAAACAACGAAGAATCGGTATTTGAAGTTCAACTGGAACATGTTCCCGGAACCAGCACCTGGTATATGTTTGGAGGTCAGGAATGGTGGGGCGGAGGTGCTACTCATAGTGGCCGTGCCATGGAATATGGATGGAACGACTGGCAGAATGTTTTTGTATCGGATGCGGCAGTAAATGCATTTAATTATGCAGACGAAACAGGGAAACAATATATCGATCCCCGAAGTTCACTTACTTTCTATGGATCGCCTTTAAAAGGAGGCGATATCGATTATTGCAACCATTGCTCTGATGGAACTAAAGCTTATCCCTACCAAATCTCAGGTTTCCGGTGGAAAAAATATTGTAATTATGAATATAAAGAAAAAGAAGGCTTACCTGAAGGATCAACAAATGCGCGGGTTATTCGCTTTGCCGATGTGCTGCTGATGCATGCCGAAGCCCTTATTGAAATTGGAAAGCTTGAGGATGCGCAGGCATTAATTAACCGGGTACGGCAGAGAGTGGGGGCTTTTCAGTATTCTACCTTATCTTCTATTGAAAATGCAAAAATCATACTTCAAAGGGAAAGACAAATTGAACTCTGTGGGGAACAACATCGTTATTTTGACTTATTAAGGTGGGGGACTATACATCAAACAATAAATGCAGAAAAATTGGCCACTGGTAGAGGAACTCCTTTCAGGAAAAAGCATCTTTTATTCCCAATTCCTCAATCAGAAAAAGATTTAAATTCTAAAGTCGCTTCGGATGTGACTGATGATTGGAATTAATAGTGAGGATATTCCTGAAAGCATTGTTTAGTTTGGGAAAAGCTGGTGCGAACTTAAAACACTTGCACGTAATCGCCCATTTTTAATTGATTAAAAAATGGGCATTGAACAGGTCACCTAAGGGATAATTAGTCGAACGTGAAAAAAGCTGTTTTTGGATCTAAATTGTTGATTATTAACTATAAATGTTGAAAAAATTGGAATAATAAGCCATTAAAAT
>JAIFLU010000275.1:0-14960 GCA_020048915.1 Bacteroidota bacterium
ATTGTTCCTGAATAAAACAACTTATTTTTAAATTAAAAGATAATGATATGGATAAAAAAATAGGCTATACTGTAATGTTTGCATTACTTATTTTGGGGGTAATCATAAATTTGAAAGTGCTGTTAACGGGCTCAATAATTGAAAATAAAATTGAAAATCATCCATGTTTAAAAACAAAAACGACTGTAGTAGAGAAAAACTCCAGATATGGGTATTATCAATATTATTGTCCCTTAGATAGAAGTTTTCGGAGTATTACGGGAGCCCGAGAAGTTGATGTAGGAGATGTTTTCCCTATACTTATTGACAAGACCGACCTTGACAATGTGAAAATTCTTAATGAGGATCCAGTGATTGAAGAAAATGAGAATGTTGGTTATGTAAATGGTGTTGTAAAAAAGATTTGGCGTTTAGGTGATCCTAGAATATGGTTTCTCTTTAAAGTTGACTCAATTGAATATTTGAAATGTCAATTTTTTAAAACTTCAGAATCAATTAAAGGAATAAATGTCGGAGATAGCCTTACAATAAAATATGTTATTAATCTACCAACACGATGCAAAATAATAGAATTTATTAAAAATCGATAATTGAAGTTTTAAATAAATGAAGTTAACATTATTCTGATAATCATAGTTTATAACAGAAGCTTTTAGGTGATGCATCAGCTTCGCCATGGAATTTTAGGTGGCATTTGCTACAAAAGCTGCCTCACCCCCTGCCCCCTCTCCTAAAGCGAGAGGGGGTAAGAGCTTCGCACAGAGGGTTGTGATAGGATAAAAAGAAGTTCTTTGAACAAATGGCAAAATTTAAATAACCGCCAATACTGGCCGGCGATCCGTTCCCTTTCCTTGAGGAGAGGGCTAGGGTGAGGTGGCTTTATCGGCCTCACCCCCTTCCCCCTCTCCTAAAGCGAGAGGGGGTAAGAGCTTCGCACAGAGGGTGGTGGTAGGCTAAAAAGAAGTTCTTTGAACAAATGGCAAAGTACAAATAACCGCCAATACTGGCCGGCGATCCGTTCCCTCTCCTTGAGGAGAGGGCTAGGGTGAGGTGCTAAAGGTCAGAATGAGGCCATTGAGCGGCCAGACGACTTTTACACATAAGAATTCATTATTTATAGTAATAATAACCTAATGGTTAAACCTATAAAAAAGTACGATTTCGAGCTTCACATGGGTGCAAGCAAAGAAATATTTTCAAACGCATTGTTATTGTGTAAAGAAATGACTCAAGCTGAAATTGAATTGTGGCAGGCGCTAAGGGATAGAAAGCTAAGTGGTTTTAAATTTCGACGACAACACCCCCTTAAGCACTTTATCGCCGACTTTTATTGTCACAAAGCGAAACTGGTGATCGAAGTAGATGGTGAAATTCATCAACAGGCAGCCAATGTTGAACACGATGCCGGACGTGCATTTGAGCTTGAAAAACTGGGCATTAGAATCATCCGTTTTTCGAATAAACAGGTGTTAACTGAGCTTGAAATAGTGTTGAATGAAATTGAAAAGGAGTTGAGAATATAAGTAAACGCAGCGCCTCCCCGCCAAGCAGAGTCTATAATCGGGGCAGTTAGTCTAAGCATTTACTTCATCAGGGTATTTTATAAGCAGTTGTTACAAAAGCGACCTCAGCTAGCCAAAAACAATTATCAGTATCGCTCGACGAAAGCCTTTTGCTATGATAAATAAACAATTAAAGTATAAAGTAATTGAAAGGTTTTCTGAAAACTGTTTAATTTTCAGAAAAAGCCTTATAGGATAGATACTTAATTTATACTATGCAAAACAAGAGCACCTCAATATTTATTTTGGGTCGAGTAATATTCAAGTTGGGTTCTTGAAGTCTCTTAGGTATATTGTTTCTATCTGATAATAACATTACTTAAATCGAAAGAGGTTATCTCAAGACCGTCTTTGTTATCGCTAACGCTAAATACAATGTCATTAAAATCATTATCAGAATATAATTCAAGAGGTAAATCTTCAAAACCAATTATTATACGATTACAGTTTGCATCCTTATATAAAATATGCTGTTGTGCTTTACCGGTATTAAATTCATAATTAGTATAATGAACTCCATTGCTGTAATCGATGATACCGTCTTTCCAACCGTCTAGTACCAGGAAAAAACCTATTACTGTTCCGGCAGGGAATTTATCTGCCCCCAATTGTAGAGTATATCCGGGTTCTAATTCTCCGCCTTCCCCTTTTTTCGAAATATTTGGGAAAAGCACATGCCTATCAATATCACTAGCTTTCAATGGTGGTTTTGAAAGGCGATACGAATACCATCCCAATGTATTTTTGTAATAGGCCCCTTCGGAAATAAAAGAGACATATACCTCACTTTCGTTTGCCAAAATTATTTCTTTCTGAATTGTGCTGGCGAAAAAAGCCGTATCGTTATTAAAACCGACAGGGTTTTCAGGTAAAATACCTGTAATACTGTCAGTTATTGCTGTACAAGGCTTTAAAATTAAAATTTTTTCAGGAATTTCATTTAGTTTATTTTCTTTTTCACATCCCGAAAATAATAAAAGAAGGGTGGGTAATACTAGTTTAATTTGCATGGGTATATAATTTAGATAACAAAGGTGTTACCTTATGCCTTGAAACCCATTACATAATTTTAAGAGAAATTTACATAATTCACATCTTCCTTCAAGAGGGGAGTTTACAGCAAGGGATGTTAGGCGAGGCATTTGCTTCGACTTGGTGTATGTTTTAAATAGCATTTGCTAAAAAATAATTATGAAAAACGCTCTCTTTTTTTGCTATTAATTCTAGCCTGGCTTATTCATATACTGTAACTCTATTGATATTTTCTTTTTTGAATTTTTAAGTTTGGTAAAATTAGTTTTCAGATTGACGATTTTTAATAGTAGAGAGGTTCCGTTAGGATTTTTTTTTTGGAATAAACTTGTATTTTCATCTGTCTATTTTTTAATTTTTATATTTAGGTCAGATGGAATCCCGATAGTCCCGATCCGCGATAGTCCCGATCCGCGATAGCTATCGGGACTATCGCGGATCGGGACCTTATAATCATTCCCTTGTGTGTTGGGCTACTTAACATGGATGTTTCATCATTGATAAAAAGGGCGGGTACTTGAAAAACATACATTCCCCTTGGCATGAATGTCCTTATCTATTCATAGTTTAATATTCATTAAAATAATAAGGAACCGTGATTATGTCTGTAGCTGCAATAATCTTTCGAAGCAGGTTGTTTGCTCTTTTCTGGTCGAACAATGCCAGGACACTTCTATCTTTAATTTTGTTTTTCAACTCCTTGACCCAAGCGGCTGTTTTGATCTCTTTTTCACGAAAGGTTTTAAAGGGGGAATTTACGAACCCAGTCCCTTGCAGCACCTCCTTTTACAGTGTATGTAACAGTAAATAGGCAATGGAGTGCATGAACAGGTGGAACTGGTTGGCAAGAAAACCGGAACATGAAGCACGGTCGGATTTTAGATATAGTTTTGTTATCAATACCCTAAAAGTACTGATACTTTAGCAATTTTTAGGTGACCAAAACCTTCTATTTATGAACTTTCCGACTGATCCAATCTTTTAAAGGGGAAAATTAAAAAGCCGCGTAAATCGTGAGATTTAGGTGGCTTTGATTGAGATTGTATCTCTTTTTGCAGAATGGACGGGACCCGAACCACTCACTTATATGCCTAAATTATAATTATTTACGTTTTACAGAATTCAAAAACTGACCGAATTACTGACCGAGTAATTACGACAATCCCATTCCGTAAAATTACTGCAAAATGTTGCGGTTACACATTACCATATGCATATTACACACCTTCTGGTATAATTAATGCAGAAGTAAGATTACTTCAATTTTAAAGAATGGAAAACAAACATCTTCTGAAAAAGCACGCACTTTGCTGCCAACTTGTCATTGAAAAGAAAATACATGAGGCTTTTGCTGCAATACAGGAACTAATTGACCTGACTCATAACAGTGACTTACAAACCCGTTTAGAGAATAATCGTCAGACATATATAAATATCCTCCGGTATTCTTTTGGCGAAGTGGAAGACCCTGCGAAAAAGACAGTTTATTACCACTTGTTGCGGACTTTACTTGAGTTGACCGATGATACATTAGAGATGTTATTGTCGGGAACAGGACTTCGTATGTACAGAACTCCTCAGGATTGGACTGCAGATAACTTCGTTGAAAACATAAAAAAATTAGCTTCCTTCCCGGAAGATAACCGCTCCGAAGAAATAAAACAGATGTTCAATTATTTATGGTTTACCGATAAGTATCACGAAACTGAAAGATCCTTCGTTATATGGGCTTTGCAGAAAAATCGCCTTCAATGGTGGGAAAAATGTATGGTCATTTCGGCGATGACATTAAGTCTGCAGAGATATTTCGACGAAACAAAAATTTCATTGCTTATTGATGCCTACAAAAGCAACGAAGAGCAGATATGGCAACGGGCCCTCGTATCAATATTCATAGTTCTTTTTCAGCATAGCGACCGTTTGTTTCTGTATCCAAATCTGAAAAAGCAAATTGAAGAATTACGTGAAAATCCACAATTCGGGAAAAACATTGAAACGATTATTATTCAATTAATAAAAACACGAGATACCGAAAAGATAGCTCATCAATTTCGGGATGAAATTATGCCTCAAATGGCAAAGTTCCATTCAAGGATGTACGATAAACTCGACATGAAAAATGTAGTGCAGGACATGTTGGGAGAAGATAAAAATCCTGACTGGGAGAATATTTTTGAAGACTCTCCAAACCTGCTGAACAAACTCGAAGAACTTTCAAAGCTTCAAATGGAAGGCTCTGATGTAATGATGGGTACCTTTTCAATGCTCAAGCAATTCCCTTTCTTCGATGAATTGGGTAATTGGTTCATTCCGTTCCATAAAGAAGACTGGAAAATCAGAGCACTTTTAAAAGACGATTCAGGCGCTTTTGATGCGGATAAGTTTCTGAAAAACATGGAACATTCTTTTATACTGTGCAACTCAGACAAATATTCTTTCTGTTTGAATGTAAATAGCATACCACCGCGTGAAAGAAGTTTAATGGTTGAAATGTTCAATATGGAAGCAAATGCTCTGGAAGAAGCTGCCATGGATGATAAGGTGTTGCAGAAACCTGCTTACCAAAGGATTATTTTTACACAGCATATTCAGGACTTGTACCGTTTTTACAAACTATACCGCAATAAATCTGATTTTTATGATCTCTTTTCCACAGATATGGATTTCCATAATAAAGATTTTTTTGAACTACTATTAAAAGATGTAACGATCCTTCGGAATATTGGCGAATTCTATTTCGAAAAGAAATATTATAAGGATGCCATCGAAGTCTTCCAGAAAATAGATACTCTACCTGAAAATATTGAGCTTTGGCAGAAAATTGCCTATTGCCATCAACAGCTTGGAAATTACCAAAAAGCATTGGAATACTATCTTAAAGCGGACCTTACTGACATTCGCAAATTGTGGAATATTAAAAAGATAGCACTTTGTTACAAACGTTTGGGTGACTACGGAAAATCGCTTCAGTATTATCTGGAAGCTGAAAAGATGGAACCTGAAGACCTGCAGGTTCAGGCCAATCTCGCCCATACATACTTCGAAATGAATGACTTTGAAAGTGCCTTGAAAATTTATTTCAAAGTTGAATATCTGGCTCCGGCTAATCATAAAATACAACGACCCATAGGCTGGTGTTCGTTTATGCTTGGAAAATATGATACTGCAAAAAAATACTTTCAAAAAGTAATTGATAACGAACACAACGAACACGATCTGCTTAACATGGGCCATGTACAATGGTGTTCAGGTGATAAACAAAATGCTATAGCGCTATATTCTCAAAGTATTCAAAAATCAACCGGCAATTTTGACTGGTTCAGCAACGAATTATTGGCCGATAATGATATTCTGATACGGCATGGGATCGACAAATTTGACATTCCTCTGATGCTTGACTACTTGAAATTTTTTAGAAAATAAAACTTAGCCCCAATATTCATGTTTTGGAAAATGATACACTTTGCATAGACAGCGTTACTTTTCATGGTGGTACGCTATGGACAAATTTTGAATTATTTGGGGACCCCAGGGTAGCCGGATATGAATGTGAGCAGAAAATGAATGATTATAAAATGTTCTGTGGGATCCTTCTCATTCGGGGTTACGTTCTATCGATATGCACGTGATGCATAATGAATCATTGAGATGGTTAGAAAAAAGTTTGAGCGAAAGTACTTCTAAAACTAATGTAGTGACTGCCCATCATTCACCCGGTATAAAATCGATACCGGAAAAACACCGGAATGATTTAGTTTCTGCTGGTTATGCCTCGAATCTTGAAAGTTTTATCTATAAAACTAAACCTGATTTATGGATGCATGGTCACGTAAATGAGGCATTTGATTATTGCATTGGGCAAACGAGAGTTATTTGTAATCCGAAGGGTTACCCAGGTGAAGTGTTAATGGATTTAGGGAGGAATTGATAATCAGAATTGACCGATTTATTATGCCAGGTTTGTCCCTGAAGGTCAATTTCATGCAAATGCGGGGTAGAATCCGGGCGGTACTGCTTATTTTATACCTTAGAAAACAAAAATGCTATAAAATGTGCAGTACCGGGCTGGCGAGGCTATTGTTCACAGCATAACTATTTTACAGGAGTTCACGAGCTCACTTCGTTCGGTTGCCGAGCGGATTTTGCGAATACCATATTTCCAAATCTCCCCTGGGGGTTGGGGGGATAAAGAATACCGCTTCTTTCAAGGGCTTCCTTGAAAAAAAACGACTGGTGTTTATGAGAGAATTGAGAGAAGGAAGAATTCTAAAAAAGCCTAATAATCAGTATTAACAGGCAATTGAATGGGTTTTAAAGTCCAAGTGTGTTTCGTGGTGGAAAAATGGTTTCCATTTTCCATTGTGTTGCATTAATCCGGTTATTAAGATTCTGTAATGCTTCTATCAGTTTTTCAAAACTGGGAGATTCGCCATGAATCATTTGTTCCTGCATAGTTTTGTAATCATTAGCCCATTCCTGCATCAGTTCTACCTTGGGAATGATGTTGATGGTTTGGGGTTGATGTAAGTTATAATTCACTCCTCCCAAACGCGTAAAACTGTCCCGATGTTTTACAATAGTTTCGTAAAGTTCTTTGTTTGAAAGGGCTTTATTTGCAACTTCGGTAAGCGATATTCTATACACATCGTACAAATGGCGACTTAAACGGTCAACACGCATCTTGTCTTTAGGACGTTGGAATTCTTCGTGAAGCAGGAATATTTTTTCCAGAAACGTGCGTTCGGGCAATACTGAAGGTATATTTACCGGATGTAGCGAAAAACCAACTTTCGGATATGCCTCATCGACTAATGACAGAATTGCTTTGTTTTCGAATGGCTCGCGCAAGGAACGGCAACCAATTTCTATTTGAACCCGGGGTTTTATATAGCCTGGCGATTCAATTACATTGGGGTAATATACATTGATGATTATCGGATCCTGATCGCTGCTTGTAATATCTTCTAATTCAATATTTATACCTGTGAGTCCTTTTTGTATAAATGCTGTTTGCAACGAAGGGTATAATGTTTCGCAGATGTATTGATTTGCTTTCTTGCGAAGTTTCGTTCGCTGTTCTTTACCCAGTTCGCCAGCGAATCCAAGAAAAGCGCGGTCGACAGCTAAATCTATATCTTCCGAAAAGCGTTCGATGGCGTTCCATGCCTTGCTTAACGATGTACCACCTTTAAATACAAGGTGTTTGCCTACTTCCAATTCGAATAAAATGGTAAGGATTTGCACAACCCACCAATCTTTTTCTACTGCATAAGCAGGTAAATTTGTTTGCTTTGCTATCAGGTTGTAGGCAACCTGTTTATCGTTTGCCGAAATATTATACCACCGGTGCATCATGTTTCGATTTTAATGCTTTGCGCATGATTATCCGTATCCATTCGGGAGCTAATTTAATATCGTGTTCGAGTCTATAAGCCTCTTCCTGTTGTAAATGTTTCAATACAATTTCTATTTCCCGTTCATTTACGTTGTCTTTGCCGATTTCTTTCAAGGCTTGAATTACCAAACTGCTTATTGCTCCTATGGCAGACAGATTCTTTGGCGATGCTTTTTTGAATTTTATGGTGCGTTTGTCCAATTTCACCAACCGGGCGGAACCATCGGTTAAATAAACAATTTTGAGCGGAACCTGAGTTGATAAGCCCAAGGCATTAAGCGCCAATACTCCGGTTGGCATAATACGGGCTTTGTCTCTTTTGGCAATTGCTTTAGCAATATCTTCGATTGACGGGTGAACTTTCCCAAATAGAGGATTTGTTTTTAAACGGGCGTATATACCTCGAGCTACTCGCGTTAATTCGTCTTTTTCAACCAATCGCTCCAATGCTTTAGCTACAGCCTTAGCTGAACCAAAACGAAGGAAATCTTCGGTGAAGAAAAGCGAACCCCGTCCGGCTTTTTTTATTTTGTCAAAAATTTTATCATCAATACTTTGCATTGAGTATTGTATTAAATTATGTCGCAAAATTAGTAAATATTTGCGACATAATAATATATGACTTTATAGAAATTAAAGGATAGAAACCGACAAATTGAATTTTGGCAGGACATTACAAACCATTAGAAAGGAGTTGTAATGGTTTTATACCTTATAATCAATATGTTGTATTAGATTGAAATGGTGTATTTTTTCACAATTTTAGTAAATATTTGTGACAAAAATGAATGATTATAAAATGATTCGGCGGGATCCTTCTTATTCGAGGCTATGCTCAATCGATATGCATGTGATGCACAATGAATCATTGAGATGGTTAGAAAAAAGTTTGAGCGAAAGTACTTCTAAAACTAATGTAGTGGTTACCCATCATGCACCCAGTATAAAATCGATACCGGAAAAACACCGGAATGATTTAGTTTCTGCCGGGTATGCCTCGAATCTTGAAAGTTTTATCTATAAAACTAAACCTGATTTGCGGATACATGGTCACGTAAATGAGGCATTTGATTATTGCATTGGGCAAACGAGAATTATAAGTAATCCGAAAGGTTATCCAGGTGAAAATTCAGCTGGTTTTAAAGATAATTTGATTAAAGAATTAAGTGCATAAACAAATGATGATTTACAAAATCAGCCACATTCGAAACGGCAAGACTTATACTCAATTAACAAGGTGAAAAATTTAAAAATATCCTTTATAGGACATTGGTATGGAATGGCAAATATTATCTAGACTACCTGCTTTTGTGAAAAATTTTGCATCACTCTCAAAATTGAATACTCTATAAAGATGAAAGTTAGAATTATTATTTTGTGAAAATAAGAGTTCATTTCGCGTAAAAAAGAATGGCGTTTCCTTTCCTAATTTGGTTGTCTTAACTTCAACATATTTATCTGTTCCATTTGTGTTTTTGGATAAAATATCGAAACCAGCCCCATCTCCTTCTTCTTTAGAAATCCATCTTACTTGTTGTGCCAGGTTTTCTTTTCCAATTTGTATTAGATTCCATTTTTCATATTGTAGAATAAGCTCTTCTCCAGATTTACCTAATTTACTATTATTCTGTTCTCTTTCTAAATAGTTTATTTTTATCGGGCTTCGATGATAAAACGGACTTTGTTCTGAGATGATTTGATTAATTGGCGGCTCTACAATTATTTTTTTAAAATCAATTATAGGTAAAGTAAGTTTCTCTTTATCAGCAAAGTGTTTGAACTTATCTTCAATACTTAGATTTTCAGAAAGGTAATTGATAACGATTTCTTCAAGGATTTTCTGATAATTAAATCTAGGTAAATAGCCCTTAATATATGGTTGACCTAAATTAATCAAAACTGCACTTATGTTTTGATGTTTAAATTCTATTGAACCTTCTGAACGATTTTCTAATAGAGGCAACAGATTTTTCCTGTGCTCTGATTTTTTATATGGTATGCTAGTCAACTCTTTAGATAGCATCTGAAAGTAATCTGTAACAATTAATTCAACTTCAATATTTGACCAACCTTCCATAAATAGCTATCTGTTTTTTGAGTTAAGCGAGAGCTTTTTTTAACAATTCTTTAGTTTGGGAAATAGCTTTCAATCTTTCTTTGTACCAATCCATTCTTTTATAAACAATTGGCTTAACAATTTCTCCTTTGCCATTTACCCAATTCATTTTTATAATTTCATTTACTGCTTTTTGAGTAAATTGAGTTGGTTTTAAAACATTTTGAGCAATCACTTTTCCAAATAAGTCTGTTCCAATTGTTAAAGGGCCAACTTCTACTATTAAATTTGCGTTTTCTAGAATGCTAAATTCAAGTTCTTTAGAATAAATAGTTATTCTTTCTTCTAATTCGGAAATTGTCTGTTCTAGGTTCATTTTAGAGATTTATATGGTTCGCAAACGAAAATCATTCTGTTTACAATCAAAATTAACCAAAACCTTCAAGTAAAATTTTTTAAGTCAAACAAATTTTCAATATCCTTCTGCTTATTTCCGTCTATTTTTTTAAACTACCACTCCATTCTGGTTTTAGGCACTACAAAATACTTACATCCCTCGTGTCCATGCCAAAAACATCCATGGATAAAAATTATTGTTTTGTATTTTGGAAGTACTATATCGGGTTTCCCTGGTAATGCCTTATCATGTAACCGGTATCGAAAGCCTTTACTGAACAGGAATTTCCGGACAAGAAGTTCGGGCTTCGTATCTTTGCTGCGGATACGACTCATGTTATAACTTCTGGTTGCCTGAGAATGAACGTCAGCCATCTTAGGAAAGCAAAAAATTAATGAGTGCTGGCTATTTCCTTATGCGTATTCATCGCACTTGCATTACGTAAACGTGAATTTACAGATACTTTTAGTTTGTATGGCCTGTTAAATGCTTCTTGCGATAAGCTAAAGTGAGAAGAAAGTGTCCTGATAATTTCTTTGGATAATCCTTTTTTGTAATTCAAGATGTCGGAAACCAACCCTTTGCTCACACCCAATATTTCAACCAGGTCTTTTGATTTAAGCTTGTGTTCTTCCATTAGTGATCGAAGCAATTCTATAGGGTTTACATCTTCAAAAGAATTGTGGTCTTGATCCCATTTTTCAATCAAAAAAGTAAGCAATTCAACTTCGTCCTGATCTTTTTGATTGCTGCTTAGCAATGTTTCCAACCTGGAACAATAGTCACTATATTGTACCTCGGTTTTGATGATTTTATATTTGAGTGTTTCCATAAATTCCATTATTAATAAATGTTTACTGTATATTGTTGATTCTTATTACAAAGTCCATCGTATTCGGCATGTGTTCCAATCCAGCAAATGAATAAATGAACCTGTTTCTCTCCAAAGGAATATTTGCATATCAGCCTGTAATTGTTGCCGCCGATATCAAATACCACCCTGTTTGAGCTATTCCCCAATAAATCAGCAGAACCAAAAGTTTGCTGTATATCTGCCGGCTGATTCCAATCCGCGAATTTTACAGCTGTAAGCCAAAGTCCAAAGGAGCTTCTGCTCCGTGCATTCCTGGTTACAAAATCTTCAATCGTTTGTTTCTTTATTAGGTGAATTTTCATTCAAATATACGGTAAATATTGGAATGAGTTCACGAAAGGTGAACTTTATTACTTACTTGGTTACCAAATTAGGAAATATGTTTATATCATTCTTCTACTTACTATCCACCAATCTACCCACTTCCATAAAGATTTGCAATTTGCGAATCACGAATTCTATGGATAAGCTGTACTTTAGTTATTACCTTTTGATATACGATAAGACCTAAAATTTGAGGTTTTTGATATACTGAAAAGTAATGATTACGGATCCAGGATCAGTCGGAAAAGTTGGGGGGGGGAATGAAAAAGCCGCGTAAATCGTGAGATTTAGGCGGCTTTGTTTGAGATTGTATCTCTTGAAGCGGAATGGACGGGACTCGAACCCGCGACCCCCTGCGTGACAGGCAGGTATTCTAACCAGCTGAACTACCACTCCTTTTTTTGCATCGTAGTTTGGCGTTTGCCTTTCTAAAATTGCGATTGCAAAAGTAGTGTAATTTTTCTTACTTCCAAATATAGTGGACAAAAAAAGAAAATTTTTTCAATATTTTTTTCATCTGAAAAAACTGAAATTCACACTTCCGTAATTGCGATGATCAAACATATTCTTATTGCCTGCAAATGAGATGTTTTTGGGATGCTCTAAAATAAATTGCCCATCGGGTAATAATAAACCTGCATTCAAGACAAGTTCAGGAAGCTGGGGAATTTGTTCCAAATCAAAAGGTGGATCGGCAAAAATAATATCGTATTTATAGGGGCAGCTTTTGATAAATCGAATCACATCGCTTCGAATTGCTCTAAAGCCCACCAATTTCATATCCTTTGCGGTATTCTTAATAAACTCAAAGTGCTTGAAGTTTAATTCAACTGAATCAATCTTAACCGATCCTCTCGAGGCAAATTCAAATCCAATACTACCGGTTCCGGCAAATAAATCCAAAACAGCAACCTGTTCAAAGTCGATTGTATTTGCTAAAATATTAAATAAACTTTCTTTGGCAAAGTCGGTGGTGGGACGTGCTTCAAACTGTTTTCCGGGATTAATAAATTTCCCCCGGTACTTACCGCTAATTATTCGCAATTATATATATTTAAAAGGTTTACAAACCGCAGCAAAATCTCTTCCGAAAGCACATAACTATATACAACACTTTGAGGCGACTTTATTTGCCGAACTTTTCCTATGTATTTCTGAAGCAGAACAACAATATCCTTCAAAGCTTCATTTTCGTTCATAATAAAAATTTCAGCTAAAGAAGGGGAAGCTTTATAGCGCTCAAGAACCGAAAGCGTAAAATAAATAATGTCTTCGGTCGATTCTACTTTGAATGTATTTATAAAATCCAGATTACCCGAGTGAGCTACTCCCAGGGTAATAAAATCGGTTTGAATATGTAAATGAAAAACATGGCGCAACGACCGCACTGATTCTAGCATCAAATTATTTATGAACGGAATAGTTTGATGCATTAAAATAATATTGCTAAAAGACCTATTCAACGAATCGGCTAAAGCACTTGGATATAAACTTATTATTACCGATTTTGACGCTAAACTCTTTGATGTAGTCAATGAAATCGATTGAAAATCATGCTCTCCGGGAAAATAGGTTTCAAGTTCGGTTGGATTCGTAAGGAAAAGAGGTTCAGGAACAATAGAAAATTCCTTCTGACAAAGAATATGGCCAACCTTCTTATAGTCGAGACGCAGATTAGCATCCTTTTCCAAAACAGGTACAATAAATTGTTGGTATTCTTGCCAATCAGCGCACTTACAAGGGTAATGCCTGAGTTGCAAACATTTGTTACGAACAGTATCAGAAATGGAATAAGTAAATCCGCTCAAACTGCTTTGAGCAGAAAGAAAATAATTCTTTGACTGATTGACATCAAATGTTTCGTCTATTAAATTTAATTCGTGCATAGTGTGGCTTCATTCGAATTACCCTTACCCGGTAACCTTATTAATTTGAATGCTTAATAAATTCGCTTGCAAAAAAAGGTTTTATTAAGTTTGGTGCTAAATTATAAAAAGTAATTCAATTATTAATTTCGCTTTGAGCGTTATTCGTACATGATAAAAAATCATTTACTTCATATTTTTCAGGAAAACCTTGGCCACCATGCTACAGAAGGCCAACAGGAACTTATTGATTTATTGTGCGAATTTATCCTTGCAAAAGATGATCATCATGCATTTTTAGTAAAAGGATATGCCGGTACCGGAAAAACCACTGTAATTGCTACCCTGGTAAAAGTCCTTACCGAATTGAATATTCAGGCAGTTTTGATGGCTCCCACCGGAAGAGCGGCAAAAGTACTTTCGCAATATGCCGAAACAGAATCCAGTACGATACACAAAGCAATTTACAGGCAGAAATCGGCGAAAGATGCAATGAGCCAATTTGTTTTAGGAAAAAACTTTTTTTCAAATACTTTTTTTATTGTCGACGAAGCTTCCATGATTTCGGACCAATCGGCCGAAAATGTATTTTTTGGCAGTGGTAACTTATTAAAGGACCTAATCTCGTTTGTTTATAACGATAAAAATTGCAAAATGATTTTATGTGGCGATACAGCTCAATTGCCACCGGTAGGAATGGAATTAAGTAATGCCATGTCTGCCGGAGTTTTAATGGGTTATCGCTTAACGGTTGAGGAGTATGAATTAAAGGAAGTTGTCAGACAAACATTCGATTCCGGTATATTATCGAATGCGACCAATATTCGAAATGTTATTTCGGAGCGAAGAAATATTTTCCCCAAGATCGTTTTGAATCATTCCTCGAAAGACATAACCCTGATAAAAGGAAATGAAGTAATTGATTGCCTGCAGGAATATTACGACAAATTCGGACTGGACCAAACCATGGTAATATGCAGGTCGAACAGACTTGCCAACAAATATAATGAAGCCATTCGCAACCGGATCTTAGCCCGGGAAGAAGAAATTTCGTCGGGCGATTTCTTAATGGTTGTAAAAAATAATTACCATTGGCTCGAATCAGAAGGCATCGATTTTATTGCAAATGGAGATATCGTAAAGGTAAAACGGGTGAAGAAATACGAAGAATTGTATGGATTTAAATTTGCTACACTCGATTTGCTGCTGCCAGACTATGGAGATCTTGAATTTACGGCGAAAGTAAACCTGGGTACCTTGCACCTCGAAACGGCATCGTTTAATAAAGAAGATAACCAAAAACTTTACACCGCTATTTCGGAAGACTATGTTACAGAAAAAACCCGTCAGAAAATTGCTGAAAAGGTAAGGGAAGATTCATATTATAATGCGCTTCAGGTTAAATATGCTTATGCCATTACCTGCCACAAGGCTCAGGGAGGGCAATGGCCTGTT
>JAIFLU010000275.1:14974-20064 GCA_020048915.1 Bacteroidota bacterium
CCTGTTGTTTTTATTGACCAAAGCTACTTTACCCCCGAAATGCTCAATACAGAGTATTTACGGTGGTTATACACTGCTTTTACCAGAGCGTCACAGCATTTGGTGTTAATAAATTTTAACGATAGCTTTTTTTAACTAAAAATTATACTCTTTATTCAACGGTGAAAAAACTTCAGGCTTATAAACCGGATTAATAATCACGTTTGTAAATTTATACTCCTCAAACAAGCCTCGCGGATCGCTCACTTTAATATAAACAGGATAATACTGCGTTTTGTGCATATAGATGAGCATTTTAGAAGCATAGTCCGACGGTATTTTTAGTGTTTTTCCAGCAGGCAAAACCTCGAAGGCTTTGGATCCTGAATTTTCTTCCAGTATAGATAGATAATTTATATGAAGCCTCAGCCCAATATTATAGATAGTTTCAGGCTTCTGCAATGTAATCTGCTGTATTTTATAAAATGGATTGTTACACTCAAGTATCCAAACTTCTTGCCCCTGATATGATCCTAACCCTTTCGAAACTATTAACTGATCCGATTTTCCCTGGTATTTTTTCAAAAGACCATCCAACACTTCGGCTACATAATTAAAACCTGCATGAAACACCGCATGATGGTGATTTTTCATCATCATTTCGGCTTCAGGTTCCAGGTTTAATGTAAGCCATGGAAATGAATTAAGACTGATTTTTGCTTTGTCGCCATTTTCTCCTAAAACTAATAAGCCTTCAAGTCCCTTTTGAGGAAACTCCTGCTTAAAGTAAGCTTTAAACGGAGTTATATTAATCTTGAAATTATTTTTTTCCACATAATATGTTCCTAGAATCCGTTCTTTCGCATCAACAGTAACCTGAATTGTTTTTAAGCTTTTTGCCCTGTCAATCATCTTGTTGGCTAAATCTAATCCCGATTGAGCATTCACGCCATTGATCGAAACAAAAAGACCAATAGCCAGACTAATATATATAAATCTCATTTTATTTTTTTTATGTGGTCAAATTTAAGAATTGGATGCATATTTTATACAATCTTACCTATTTTTGTCCGAAATATAGTCACCAAAATCAAAGTCATGCTGAATCAATTGATCTTAAAAAACAGAAGCTACCGTCGTTTTTTTGAAGAACAGGTAATACCCGAATCCGTTTTGATGCAGATGATTGAAAATGCGCGATTATCGCCTTCCGGACGAAATATACAATCGTTAAAATATATCTTGTCCAGCACAAAAGAAATGAACGAAAAAATATTCCCTTGCCTTGCTTGGGCAGGGTACCTGAAAGACTGGCCGGGGCCAATTGAAAGAGAACGACCTTCGGCTTACATTGTTATGCTTAACGACACATTATTATCAACGAATTATTTCTGGGATCATGGAATTGCTGTTCAAAGCATTTTACTGACTGCTGTCGAACATGGCTTTGGCGGATGCATCATCGCCTCCGTTCATAAAGAGAATATTAGAACGGCACTAAATATCCCTGAACAATATGATATTATTCAGGTAATAGCGCTGGGAAAACCCAAAGAGGAAGTGGTTATCGATCCGCTCTCTCCCGATGGTGATATAAAATATTGGCGCGACGATAATAATGTACACCACGTTCCTAAGCGAAAACTGGAGGATTTGATTTTATCAGCTTTATCCAGCACCACTAAATAAGAAGGAATTTAAATCAAACTTAGAAACTGTTTAAATATTAACACAGAGAATTAATTTTGAATATTAAGAAAGAGTAGAGAAGAAATATAACAAAGAACGATTAATCAATGTTTTTTGAGAAGACACAGAGATCACGGATGGAAAATCGCCAGCGATTTTCAAAACTCTGTGCCCTCCGTGTCTTCTCAATACCCAAAATTATTTAATAGCATTCATTTTCAAGGAACAGAATTCTTTTTGAGAGCAAAACGGATTTCTCTGTGTTAAAAAAGAATTTTGTCTCATTTTTAAACAGGCTATTAAACACCAACAGCTTTTTGGAAATTGTCGCTAACTTGTTTCCAGTTTACAACATTCCAATAGGCACCTATATAATCCGCCCTGCGATTCTGATATTTCAGGTAATAGGCGTGTTCCCAAACATCGATACAAAAAATGGGCACACCCTGAATTTCAGCTAGATCCATAAAAGGGTTATCCTGATTTGGAGTTGACGAAATGGCAAGCTTTTTATCTTTTACAATTAACCAGGCCCACCCGGAACCAAATCGGCCTGCAGCAGCTTTTGAGAAGTCTTCTTTAAATTTAGCAAACGATCCAAAGCTTTGGCTGATTGCTTTTGCCAATTCTCCGGTGGGTTCACCGCCAGCATTGGGAGCCATTACCGACCAGTACAAATTATGATTATAAAACCCTCCTCCATTATTTCTAACACCAGCTGGGTACTTTGAAATATTTTTAAAAATTGTTATAATGTCTTTCTCCAAAATATGCTGCTCTGTTAGCATTGTATTAAAATTCTTGGTATAAGCCGCATGATGTTTTGTGTAATGAATTTCCATGGTAGCAGCATCAATCGTCGGCTCCAAAGCATTAAAGGCATAGGTTAAAGGAGTTTGCTTAAAAGCAACGTCATCAAGTGTAGTATTCTTTGAAATAAAATTCCCCTGAAGTGATATGGTAGGAACCACTATGCCTCCTAACCCAAGTATCGCTGTATTCTTTAAAAAGGTGCGCTTGTTCATATAATTTTAGTTAATGATTCGATAAAACAATTGGTTCTCCGATCATTAAACAAATCAAGCAATAATTGGTTCGAAATAATTAATCTGATTTATTATAACATCACGATTAGAGGTCGATAAGCTTATTTTTAATGGCATACATTACCAGATGGGCTGTGTTTTTCGAATTGGTTTTATCCAGTAAGTTTGCTCGGTGCTTATCTACTGTTCGTTTACTAATATGGAGATTTTCGGCAATTTCGTTATTCGAAAGACCATTGCAGATTTGTATAAGAACTTCCATTTCCCTATCCGAAAGCGCTTCGGTTATTTCCTGATCTTTGTATGTTGTCCTGATATTCTTTACTACATTATAAAGAAGTTCCTGTGAGAAATACTTTCCTCCTTCATAAACTGTAATCAGGGCACTTTTCACTTCATTTATATCAGAATTTTTAAGAAGAAATCCTTTTACTCCTGCTTCAATCATTTTATAATAATATTCTTCCTCACCAAACATAGAAAGTGTGATAACTTTTAAAGCCGGATACTTTTTTAACGCTTCTTTGGTTGCCTGAATCCCATCCATAACGGGCATATCTATATCCATTAATACTATATCAGGATTTACATGAGCCAATAATTCCAAAAAATCGCTTCCATTCTCAGCTTCTCCAATTACATTAAACTGTCCCGATGTTGATAATAGTATTTTTAATCCATTTCTAAAAAGGCTATGATCATCCACAATTAAAACATCAAGTACCTTCCTGTCAATTTCAGTTTTCATAATTTTAAAGTTTCACCCGGATTAATACCTTAGTACCAGTATCCTTATGACTATCAATATCAATTTTCCCTTTTATAGTATTTATTCTCGAAATAATGTTTGCATACCCCATACCTTTCGGTGTAGCATTATCATAAATTATTTCGTTCACATCAAACCCAACACCATCGTCCGAATAAGAAATGATAATACATTTTTGCTGAAGAGTCATTGCAATATCAATATTCTTAGCATTCGCATGTTTTAATGTATTATTTATAAGCTCACAGGTAACCCTGTAGAGTATTACCTCAATATTTTCATCAAAACGATGGTTGAAAGCATTCGATTCAAAATTAATATTAATCGCTTTTGATTCCCCTATTTTATTCGAGAAGTTTTTTAGTGCACTGGCTAATCCAAAGTTATTTAAAATATGAGGGCTTAAATTATTCGAAATTTCTTTGATGCTTTTTATCGATTCGTTAATAAGCAAATCGGCATTTTGAATAATGTGCTTTTTGTCAGGATTCTCTTCCATTTCGTTCAAAGTAGAAACCGATAATTTAACTGTTGAAAGTAACGGTCCCAAACCGTCGTGCAGATCTTTGGCAAACCTTCTGCGCTCTTTTTCTTCCGTTTGAATAATTGCATTTACAATCCTTTTTTCTGCCTCACGTCTCGATTGTTCTACTTTTTTAATAAAATTAAAAATTCGCCTGATGAGTAAAACTCCAATGGAAAACAATAACGATGTAAATAATCCAATCCAGGTATATACCAAACTCATATCGATTGGTATTTTTTCGTCCAGTACAGGCATCAGCTCAATTAAGCGAAGCACTGCCATTAATAAAAATCCTGCTGTTATCAGTATCCACGACAAATTGTACTTTGTGACCCTGGTAAGACGTATTGCCGCAACAGCGGCTACAAATTGCAAAATAATGGATATGACTAAGGTTATTTTGATTATCATATTATTTGCATTTAGTCGGATTGTTGAAAACTTTTACAAATAAAGGAATAAAATTAATATACTCCCTGTGTTTAAAGATTACCAAAAATTCATAGTTTTACCCTTGCAAATTAACAACATGAAGAAATTAAAAAAAATATGGTTTTCCATCATGCCATTGTTAAAAAATAAGTTTACACTCAGTTTAATCTTATTTTTTACCTGGATTTCATTCTTCGATCAAAATAATCTGTTGGACCGGGTTTCTAACCTAAAACAATTGCATCAATTAGAGCTCGATCAGATTTATTATACCGAAAAAATTAAAAAGGATACCGAACGGCTAAAGCAATTAATGTCGAATAGCGAAAATCTCGAAAAATTTGCTCGCGAACAATACCTGATGAAAAAACCGAACGAAGATATCTTTATAGTTGTAGAAGATTAATTCTTTGCTATTATTGGTTTTTGTCAAGCTTTCTGAACACTTCCAATAACTCTTCTATCTCTGGTTTTTCTTTATTAATCCCTAAAGTAGTAAGTATTTTAACAGCTTCTCTTCGAACAGGTTGCTTCGGTAAATCATTTACAGAAGCAAAATTTAGGTATTTCACTATCTTAAATGCATCAAACCATGCATAAAAACGCTTAGCGAAAAATTGAAAAGAACTGCTGTTCTCCAAAATTTCCT
>JAIFLU010000080.1 GCA_020048915.1 Bacteroidota bacterium
TAAAAATCCCAATTTCGCCATTTTGAAAACTCGCCATTTCTTCTAATGTGAGATAATTACCAAGTATACTGGCAGGAATGGATATTTCTTTTTCTTTGTGAACGCGGATGTTATTAAACCCCTGTTTCCCGATGAGGTCAAGGTATTCATCTTCGTCGATGGCTCCTGAAACACAGCCGGCATACATTTCAGCATCTTTTCTGAGCGCTTCCGGTAAATTGCCTTTGGTAACCACATCGGATACACAAAAATGGCCATCGGGTTTTAAAACCCGCATAATTTCTGCAAAAGCTTTATTTTTGTCGGGCACTAAGTTTAACACGCAGTTCGAAACCACCACATCAAAACTCGCATCGGGGAAAGGCATTTCTTCAATATCGCCTTTAACAAACTCAACATTGGTATAGCCCAATTTTTTATTGTTTTCAACCGCTTTGAGAACCATTGCCTCAGTAAAATCCAACCCGGTAACTTTTCCTTCGTCTCCAACAATAGCGTGGATCACAAAACAATCGTTTCCGGCACCACTGCCTAAATCAAGAACATGATCGCCAAACTTTATGCCTGCATATTGCGTAGGAATACCACACCCTAAACCCAAATCAGCATCGGGATTATACCCATCAAGTTTATCGTAATTTTCGCTGAATATCGTGTAATCAACAGTTGAACAGCAACTCGAAGCACCACAACATGATGATTCATTTTGTTCTTTACTTTGCATCGCTATTTGGCTGTATTTATCTTTAACAATGTTTTTAATATCTTCCATTTTTTATTTTTATAATAGTATTATAAATCCTGGTACATTTCGACCATTTTATCTTTTATCTGGTCTCTTACTTCTCTAAATACCTGCAATTTTGCATCTTCGCTTCCTCTATATGCAACCGGGTCGGGGAAACGGCAATGAAAACGCTTTTTTGCCTTTTTTATCTCAATTGGGCAATTCTCATCGGCAAAGTCACAAACAGTGATAACAACATCCCATTTATGATTTACAAATTCTGCAATATCCGTTGTTTTGTAACTACTAAGGTCAATTCCGATTTCTTGCATAACCTTAATAGTGAATGGGTGTATTTCAACAGCGGGCACAATTCCTGCCGAACAAACATTCAGGGTATTGTCAATTTGTCTCAAAAATGCTTCCGCCATTTGACTGCGACAACTGTTTGCTTTGCAAATAATGAGAATATTTGCCATTATTATTGTTTTATGCTATTAAGATAAAATTCGTAAAATCCTTTCTTAATTTCGTCCCGTACCCTTCGAAATTCACTCCAAATATATTCGTCGTTTCCAGTTACATGAGAAGGATCGTCAAAACCAATGTGTAAGCGGTGTTTCACTTTGCCAATAAAAGCCGGACAAGCTTCATTAGCACCACCACAAACAGTTATTACATAATCCCATTCTTCACCCAAATATTTTTCAACTGAATCGGATGTGTGATGGTTAATATCTATTCCGGCTTCTTTCATTACTGCAACTGCTCTTTCGTTAAGTTTGCCTGAAGCTTCAGTACCAGCAGAACAAACAGTAATATTTTTGTCGAAACTTTGTAAAAATCCATGAGCCATTTGACTGCGGCAACTATTACCTGTACACAAAATCAATACTTTCATAATTATGTCAATATAATTGTTTTAAAAATTTACTTGCTGATATGTTTTAATAAGGTTTTCAATTTCAGCTTTAATACTATCCCGAACCAATCTTGTTTTAGTTAATTTTTCCTCAAATGTTCCTGTAAAAGAACCTGGGTCTTCAAAAGACCAGTTAAGCCTTCTTGTTACTCCCGGAAATATTGGACATCGTTCGGCACTGGTTGCATCGCAAACAGCTATTACATAATGATAAATACGTCCTTGTTTATATAGGTCAAATACACTTTTGGTCTGGTTATTTGAAATGTCAATTCCTTTTTCTTTCATGGCTTCCACTACAATTGGATTCAGATTACCGGGTTCGAAACCAGCACTTTCTGCTTTAAATGTATTACTGGCCAGTTGATTTAGAAAAGCTTCAGCCATTTGGCTGCGGGCCGAATTATGGACACATACAAATAGTACATTCATTTTTTCCATAGTAAATTCTTATTTACAGTTGGTTGTTAAATCTTGGTTTTCTGTGCCTATTTCGTTAAAAAACTCTTCAAATAGTGTTTTGTATGACAAAATGGTTGAGTTACAAAGGCAATAATTTACCTTTAAGCCGTCAATTTCGCCATGAATTAATCCTAACTCTTTAAGGTCTTTCAAGTGCTGAGATACAGTACTTCGGCTTAATGGCAAGTAATCTGATATATCGCCAGAAATGCAGGTCTTTGTTTCTGCCAGATATTTAAGAATTGCCAAACGTGCAGGGTGCGAAATTGCTTTGGCAAACTTTGCAAGTTCTTGTAGTTCGGTACTAAATGCTTCAATTTTAATCATATTTCTTAATGTTGTATGACGTAAAAATACGACATTATTTTTTAATTTTCACAAAATAAATGAACAAATAATTGGCTTTACCACTTATGTTTGTTTTGTAAATGGTTGCGATAGATAACAGCCATACCGTTTAAAACAAAGGTAACCAGCAACAATACTATTATTCCGGCAGCGGCATTGGTTTCGAATGCCTCTTGTGGACGCGAAACCCAGTTAAATATTTGGATAGGCAGTACCGAATACTCGTCCATTGGACTTGATGGTGCAAACGGAACATAAACCAATGCCCCGGCAACGATTAGAGGGGCAGCTTCGCCAATTGCACGTGATAAAGCCAGGATGACCCCGGTCATTATACTACCTGCTGCCGATGGAAGTATTAAGCGGTAAATGGTTTGCCATTTTGAAGCTCCCAATGCATACGAACCTTCGCGCAAGCTTAATGGTATTGCCCTTAATGCTTCACGCGTGGATACTATAATTATGGGCAGGACAAGCAGCGCAAGGGTCAGGCTTCCGGTAAGAAGGCTGTTACCTAATTGAAATGTCCGGGCAAATACTTCAAGACCGAGGATACCGTAAATTATTGAAGGTACACCTGCCAGATTCGAAATGTTTATTTCGAGGATATTACCGAAGCGAGTACGTTTTGCATATTCTTCGAGATAAATAGCAGCCATTACGCCAAGGGGAATGGCAAAAATTGCGGTTAATACCATTATCCAAATTGTCCCCATCAATGCGGTAAAAATTCCTGCCCTCTCGGCAAACCTCGATGGTAGCGAAGTAACAAACTGCCAATCGACCCGACCAATTCCTTTTTCGGCAATCTGGTAAAGAAAAACACCCAGAATAAGCAATCCAGCCAGGGAAACAACAAATCCAAAAATATCAAAGGAGCGGTCGACCAACCGCTTATAGACACTATAGTTCATATTTTTGATGGTATTTCCGTTTTAACCAAAGACCAATATTGTTTATAATGAAGGTAAAGACAAAAAGTGTCATCCCAGCTGCAAAGATGGTTCGGAATTCGAGCGAATCCTGAGGTACATCGCCCATACTTACCTGAACTATATAGGTTGTAATAGTTTCAACCGGAACAAGCGGGTTAAACGTTAAACGTGGTTGCTGGCCGGCAGCAATAGCAACAATCATGGTTTCGCCAATAGCCCTTGAAATAGCAAGTATCACAGATACCCCAATACCCGAAGACGCTGCTGGCAACAATACCCTAAAGGTGGTTTGAAAGCGGGAAGCTCCCAATGCATAAGACCCGAAACGCATAGAATTGGGTATAACATAGAGAGCATCTTCACTTAATGAAGTAATAAGCGGCATTATCATAATTCCCATTACAATTCCAGGAGAGAGCGCATTAAAACCAGCCATGCCGGGAATAATATTTTGCAGGAACGGTGTAACAACTGTTAAGGCAAAGAAACCATATACAACTGTGGGAATGGATGCCAGAACTTCAAGTAAAGGTTTTACTATTTTTCGGAAACGGCGATCGGCATATTCGCTTAAATAAATAGCTATAGTGAGTCCAAAGGGCAGGGCAACCAAGATCGCAATTAAGGAGGTTAGCATCGTTGCCGACAATAGTGGCATTATACCAAACTGCTTATTGGTAAATAAAGGTGTCCATTCTTTCGCGGTAAGGAATTCTTTAATAGAAACGACCTTGAAAAAAACAACAGTTTCGTACAAAAGAACCCATACTATCCCAATAGTAATCAGTATGGTAATACCTCCACTTATTTTTAAAAGCCACTCTATTATTTTTTCCTTTTGCTTCACAGTGGGTTATTTTTAGGTACTACTAGTTAGCATGTTGGCTTAAAAAATCGCTCCAGCGTTTTTTGGAGGCTTCATACTCTGCCGTATTTAGCGGTATATAACCTACTTCCGCTGCTAATGTTGAAGCATTTTCGATATAAAAAGAAACAAACGTTTGTACTTCTTTCCTTTCAAGAGATTTGCTGTTGACATAAATAAACAGTGGTCTGGAAAGAGGTGAGTAGGTTTTGTTTTTTACATTTTCCAAATTAGGCAATATCGGGCCATCGCCATTGTCGGCCTTTTCGTCGTCAACGGGTAATAGTTTCAATTTATCTTTATTGTTTTCGAAATAGGCTAAACCAAAATAGCCCAATGCAAGTTCATCCGATGCAATGCCCTGTACCAATACATTATCGTCTTCGCTGGCGGTATAATCGCCCCTACTGCTTTTGGCTTCACCAACAATAGCTTCGGTAAAATAATCGAACGTACCTGAAGCAGTACCAGCTCCAAAAAGGTGTATTTCCTTATCAGGCCATTCGGGACGAATTTGGTTCCATTTGGTTATTTTGCCCTGAGCATCGGGTTCCCATAGTTTCTTCAATTCAGATACTTTAATATCATTTGCCCAAGTGTTTTTGGGGTTTACCATTACTGCAAGACCATCATACGCAACCTCAAGTTCGAGAAATGCGACATTGTTTGCTTTACAAGCTTCAGCCTCCTCAGGACGGATTGGACGGGATGCATCGTTAATATCCGTTTCAGCGCGTCCGAACTTCTTAAATCCGCCACCTGTGCCAGATTCTCCCACGGTTACTTTAACATCGGGCTGTACAGTTCGGAATTCTTCTGCAACAGCTTCGCTCATTGGATAAACCGTACTTGAGCCATCAATTAAAACTTCTCCGGCTAGTTTTTCAGATTTACTACCTGCTTTTGAGCCACAGGAAACTATCAGTAAGGTTACTGCAATAATAAAAATTGAATTGAAAAATAGTTTTCTCATTATAATCGTATTTAGTTAATTATTAAAACTTTAAATATGATAAAAGGTGTTTTAGTATAAATTAGAAAAATCCATATAAGGGCTAAGTAATATCAGAAGAATTCCGGCTGGTAAACCTACAAACAACAAGTACAATAAATCATCCTTGTTTTCGTAAAGGATTTCTTTCAGGTGCTCAAGTTGCGTTTTCATAATTTCACGCCTTATGTTGTATGACGTAAAATTACGACCTAAATGTAAAGAAAGAGATAAGCAAGTATTAAATTAATGTTATGTTTTATGGAGTGGAAGGAAGTGATTTTAAAATTGTTGGTTTCATCGCTGTTTAGAGTTCATATCAAATCAGAGCATGGGCGCTCTCAATTAACGCGTCAAACCATATCATAAACCAAACCAGCTGCATCTCCAACCAGTTTGCGACAAAGTATTGCGTGATGTTTTCGTTGAATAACTTCGTCTTCACTGGTATGTTTACTTAACAATTCAGCACAAATGCTGGTACCATGAATATTTTCAAATTGCTGGTTTAGCTCACGAACTCTTTGATAAGCCAGGAGCTTAGTATCCATATCCTTTGGATTGGTATTTCCATATTTTAAGCCAAGAACCATAAAACCGCCGGTAACAGCGCCACATTTTTGCCGTAAACGTCCCATTCCCCCACCAAAGGTAGATGAAATCAGTTTTGCAGTGTTTTCGTCCAGGTTAAACCGATTGCCAAAGGCAAGTAAAACCGATTGCGAACATGCATATCCTTCATCAAAGAAGCTTTGTGCTTTGGTAATTGTTTCGTCTTTTGTCATATCGTGATCAAATTAAAAAGGACTGACAGGCAAAACCTGTCAATCCTTATGAAAAAATCAAATGAAATTTTATGCTTGAGACACTGCAACTGCAACTGCAACTGAAGCTCCAACCATGGGGTTATTGCCCATTCCGATAAGTCCCATCATTTCGACATGGGCAGGAACGGATGATGAACCGGCAAATTGTGCATCGGAGTGCATACGACCCATCGTATCGGTCATACCATACGAAGCCGGACCGGCAGCCATATTATCAGGATGCAAGGTACGGCCTGTACCGCCACCGGAAGCAACCGAGAAATATTTTTTTCCTTGTTCAATACATTCCTTTTTGTAAGTACCTGCAACCGGATGTTGAAAACGGGTAGGATTGGTTGAGTTACCGGTAATAGAAACATCAACGCCCTCCCGATGAAGAATAGCAACTCCCTCGCGAACATCATCGGCACCATAACAGTTTACTTTTGCTTTATCGCCTTTTGAGTAAGCAATGCGCGAAACTTCTTTCAGTTCGCTGGTAGCATAATCGAATTGGGTTTGAACATAGGTAAATCCATTGATACGCGAAATAATTTTAGCCGCATCTTTGCCCAATCCGTTAAGAATAACGCGTAAAGGCTCTTTGCGCACGCGGTTGGCCGATTTTGCCAATCCAATAGCACCTTCGGCAGCAGCAAACGATTCGTGACCAGCCAAAAAAGCGAAACACTTGGTTTCTTCACGAAGTAACATAGCTGCAAGGTTTCCATGGCCGATACCTACTTTACGATCGTCGGCAACCGAACCGGGAATACAGAATGCCTGTAACCCTTCGCCCAAAGTTGCAGCAATTTCGGCAGCTTGGGTTTGTCCCTTTTTTATAGCAATAGCGGCACCTACAATATAGGCCCACATAGCGTTTTCGAAAGCAATTGGCTGAATGTCTTTTACAATTTTATATACATCCACGCCTTTGTCGTCGCATATTTTCTTTGCTTCTTCAATAGAAGAAATTCCGTGCGAATTAAGTACTTTAGTTATTTGGTTAATTCGTCTGTCGTAACTTTCAAATAATGGCATCTCTTGTTTCTCCTATTCTTTACGTGGGTCAATAATTTTTACTGCATCTTCCATACGGCCATATTTGCCCGAAGCTTTTTTAAGAGCTTCGTTTGCATCGGTTCCGGCTTTAATCATGTCCATCATGCGGCCAAGACTTACAAACTCGTAACCAATAATTTCATTCCCTTCATCCAGACCAATTTTAGTAATATAACCTTCGGCCATTTCGAGGTAACGGGGACCTTTCGCAACAGTTCCGTATAATGTTCCGGTAACACCGCGAAGTCCTTTGCCTAAGTCTTCGAGACCAGCGCCAATAGGCAGTCCGCCTTCGGAGAATGCAGTTTGTGTGCGACCATAAACAATTTGGAGGAATAATTCGCGCATAGCGGTATTAATCGCATCGCAAACGAGATCGGTATTCAATGCTTCGAGGATGGTTTTTCCGGGAAGAATTTCAGAAGCCATTGCTGCTGAATGGGTCATACCGGTACAACCAATAGTTTCGACCAATGCTTCCTGAATGATGCCTTCTTTCACATTTAATGTAAGCTTGCAAGCTCCCTGCTGAGGGGCACACCAACCTACACCGTGGGTTAAACCCGAAATATCCCTAACTTCTTTTGCCTTTACCCAACGTCCTTCCTCAGGAATTGGGGCAGGACCATGATTTGCGCCTTGTGCAACGCATATCATACCTTCAACTTCATGCGTAAAACTCATATTGATGTATATTAAAAATTAAAAAATCCTTTTTTAGAACCTTGTTTGTAAAGAACAATGTTTGCTTTTTCAACTGTTATCATGCAGCCATAGCGCAGCTTTTCAAACCAGGGGAGTATTTTTTCGGTAAACTTTTCAATCTTTTCCGATTCGTCTACAATCTCAATAATGATGGGCAGCTTCTCAGTAATTTCCCAGAATTTAACAGAACGAACAACACTGCTCGAACCAAAACCCATGGAGCCTTTTAATACGGTTGCTCCGGCAAGGCCATATCGCTTAGCGGCAAGAACAACCATTTCGTAGAGGGGAGTATGCTTAAACTTATCTGTATTGCTAATAAAAATCCTCAAAAGTTTTGCTTCACCTTTAATTTCCATAGCTAAAATAATTTAATCGTTAAATTGCCCAAATAGGTGGCCATTAAGCCCAAAAACACGCTCAGTCCAGTATATAAGGCAAAATAAAAGAAATTACCATCGCGTAAAAGTGCAACGTTCTCATTCGCAAAGGTCGAAAATGTGGTAAACCCTCCGCAAAAACCAACTGTTAGAAACAAGCGCCATTCAGCGTTTATCAAATTCCCACGTTCGGAAATGCCAAAAAATAATCCTATAAGAAAGCATCCCAAAATATTAACTACAAAAGTACCGTATGGAAACGCCGAAATAAGTGTATTTTGGATATAACGGGAGGTGAGATAACGGGCAATTCCGCCTATAAAACTGCCAGATCCGATGATGAAGAGTATTTTTAGCATAACTGCTGACTTTTACTTTAGAGCGATCAAAAAAGGTTAAAGTAGGAGTTATCAGCTTATCAAGGCGGTTTAGGGCTAACTCCATAGCCAGATGTAAAAATAGGGGAAAAAAACTAAAACCTAAAATTATATACTAATTCATCTGTCTATTTTTTGATTGCTAAATTATGGTCAGATGGAATACAGATAGCTATCGGGACCTAATTAACATTGCGTTGTGTATTGAGCTTCAACATGATGAATGTTTCTTCCTTTGAAAAATATCCGGTATGCCTAAAATACTCTATTCCCTGTTTATTTAACAACACTTGGGAGGGAATAGCAGCAATACCAAAATATTTCATTAAGCGTTGGTTTTCGGGTAACAGTATGTTTACAAAAACTACATTCACCTGATTGGGAAATTGTATGCGGATTTCGTCCATCACGGCCTCCATTCGTTTACAGGCTGAGCAACCCTTTGCCCCGAATTCGAGAAAAGTAACCTGAAAGGCAGATTGATTTTTAGCGTAATTGTAAGCTGAATCTATAAAGGCCGATTCCGATTTTTGTATTTCGGAACCGGCTTGTGCCTGAATTGCTTTTGAGGCATAATCGTTGATAGTGCCTTTAAAAACAAAAAGTAAAACAAGAAATAGTACCGATAGTGCCATAAAAACTATCGAACCAATCTGCTTTGTCCTTTCATTAAAAAATGCTCTCATTACAATGTTAGGGTTTAATTTTAGCAAATATGCCTGTCAGATATTGGTCGTAGTATCCTTTAATGGTTTCTTCTACTTCGCCCATTGGCTTTACAGGAACTAAATCGGCTACTTCGTTGTAAGGCAAGCCCGATTTAAAAAGGGTTTCGGTGGTCCCCCACAGCATTTCGGTAAGGACTGTTTGAGCTTCCTTATCGCTCATACCAAATGTAACCGCTAGTTCCTTTAATTTTTGTATCTGGAAAAAGAAATAGGTATGTCCCATAGCACTAATTACGGCATATGCTTCTATTTTAGGTTCTTCCACAACAGGAGTTGAGCCGAGTGAACGCATAAGTTCTAAAATTTTATTCTTAGCATCTACCTGCATTTCGGGAGAGAAAGCTATGGGGTTTACTCCTTTGTTAACAATGGCAGATGCGCTGGGATTCATGCGGACAAGGTTTGCAAAACCACCGAGGGCGCCAGCCATTTTCTCAATAGTGAGTTTAGGAGCCAGCGAAACAAGTATAGCATCTTTGCTCACAAAATCATTAATTTTTGCCATAGTTTCCATCAAAACGGGCGGGTGAAGGGCGATAAATACTACTTCGTTTTGAACAACTTCCTGCAAATTGTCCGCAGTAACAGTAATCTTCGGAAACTTAGTTTTTAAAGAATTCAATACTTCCGGGTTAGTGTCGGAAACAACAATTCTGTCGAATAGTATACCACTGTTTTCAAATGCCTGGAGGATAATTTTGGTAACGCGGCCTCCTCCAATAAAACCTAATGAATTTGTTTTCATGATAATTTAGATTAAAAAGGTTAGAAAAATTTATGCCAATTCTTTTATTCATTGCATTTATGTGGGTGACAGATTAGGATTAAAACAGCCACTGGCAAATCTATATAAGTGCTAATAAATTTTACACCTCCCAACGATGAAGTTAACCCTCATATTTGTTTTACTTTTTTTAAATCTATCTGAATATTTTTCATTTTTTACACTTCTGTAATATTTACAATTGCAACCTGACTTTTGGATTTTGACATCTGGTAAATACATAATACTAAAATACCAATGAGGCTCAAATCAAATAACGTATATGAAATTTGGTTTAAGAAACCAATGAATTCTAGTTTTATCAACATAAAAATCCCGGATAGTACCGTAATGGTAATAAGTGTTAAGAATAGGTTCAACTCCAATGGTTTTTCACGATTAAATTGAGATTTCAGATAAAACCATATTCCAATAATCAGTACAATAATGCTTATCAGAAAATGATTTGCATCCAAAAACATTCGTGTTGGGAACATATAGCTGCTCAGGTCGGTTGCTAAATAGCCAAAAATACCTGCACCCAAAACACCAAGTGACACAAGCCATGTAATCTGGTTTTTTTGTTTATCCAAAATGATTTTGTTTTTGATAAGATTGGCTATTAATATATTTGTCAATAGAAAAATAAGTAAAGTGACAATTGCCAAATAGAAAATTGGCTTCACGATGCTTTCACGAAATGCTCCTGTAAAAGCCATAAATCCTGATATTCCAAGCCGCTTATATTGAGGTTCGGTAACGGGGTTTCCTTTATTAAGGGTTTGTGCAAAGAAGAATGATGAATTAAATGAATGACAATCGGCGCAACCATTTCTTCCAAGTGCTGCTCGTGCCGGTGAAACATCGTGGCTGAATTTATGAACCGAAGCGTAAGGTGAGGCTTCATAAATTTCTTTGTCCAGCATCTTATATTCTTTGCTGTTGAAATACATCCGGTCGTTGTTTACCCAAACAATTTGTTTCCCGGTGAGGTCGTAGCCCTTAAATTTCATATGGGCTCTTACCGACTGAATAAAAGCATCAATTTCAACAGCATTGTTAACTTCAGGAATACTATCGCCGCTGTTGTCAGAAATTTTGGACAATTCAGGATATTGTGATTTATCCTTACGGTGCATTGTCCACATTTGATAAATGTCGCCCATCTTTGGCTGGTTCAATCCTGGTTTCCCTTCTGTGTAAATTCCAGGCCATGCACTGTGAACCATATTCATCGGGTAAATTTTATCTTTATATTTTGCTAACGAAGGCGTAAATTGGTCTGTGGGTTGATCCTTGAAAGTAAACATATCCAACTCGCCATAGTGGTTCCAATATTTAAGATTTTGGTCGTAAAAAGTCCAGATGTATTTCCCTGGAGGTGAAATTTTTGTTCCGGGATTAAACACATCACTTACCTGAACCAATGCAGCTTTTACTGAACGTTCGTTGATATGGCAAGCCTGGCATGATATTTCTTTTAAATGTAATGGAGGTAACCAATTATGTTTGGCAATTGGTGCATTCAAATAACCTGTTAAATGGCAATCCTGGCAACTTCGGACTGTATTATCCAAGTCGTTACGGACATTTCCCGAAGGGTCATCGCCTTTTCCAAATTGGTGCATTTCCTTGCCTTTAATACTTGCGTTGGAAGCCATACTCCCGGAAGCGTGACAATCGACACATTTTAAACCGGCATTCATGTGTACATCCCTGCGATTAGAATAGGTAGTCCCTTTCTTTTTCCAATCGGGTTTGGCGTGGCAATTCAGGCAGGTTTCGTTGCGGACTTCACGGACTAAATGGCTTGAAACTTTGCCTTCCTTGTCGAACTTGCTTACATCGTACTTTACAACAACAGGCACGGTATCTTTTATGCTTCCTTCAACGGTAGCCAATGCGCTTCCATGTGTAGCAGCCCACTTAAAATTCCATTTTTCCAGTTGTTTGTTTCGTTCCTTATAATTGTATTCCGGCAGGTGACATAATTGGCAATCGGCTTCGATTACACCCGTGTTTGCCCAGTTTGATTTATAATAATCGCCGTCAAAATTATTTTCTCCCAACGCTTTAAGCTTATTTGCTGTATCAGCCATAAATGTATCGTAGCGTTTTCCATTCCGGTCAAATTCGAGAGGCCCACCGCCAGGATGACAAGCCCCGCATGATGCGGTAATAAAATCAAACGAAGTCATGTCGATTTCTTTGCCTGATTTATTGTTTTTTGCAGCCAATGCTCGATAAACCGGGGCTGGCGAACACCAATTCCCGCCATAGTTACCAGGATGCGAAACCCATTGAAACCGGTTTTTCATAATACTGTCAGGCTGCTCATCTTTTCCTTGCTGGAAATGAAATCCTTGCGTAATTTTATCGTAGTCGTGGCATCTCCCACATGTTTGTCGGGGTGAATATGGCTTGTCGGCATTCATACCCTTTACCGGGTCAATTATATTTCCAGCTTCGTCATACAAATGAAATGGAGGACAAACACCACTTTTTGTAATATATTCTTTGTCGATAGGTTTAATATTACCTTGTTTATTGTTGCTTTTGACAAGCACAATAACCAACAACAATAAAAAGCCAACGAAAATAACCAGCAGTTGCTTTTTCATAATTATGGAATTTTAGTTAGTATTATGAAATTCAATGATTAAATATCAATATTATCAAATTAGAATAGCATCATTACAATTTTCAAGGTCAGTTTCAAATTCGAGCGTAGCATGATGAATATTGGCATGCTCCAGCTCATGTTTAATCTTTTTCTTTATGAGATTTAGTTGTTCCATTCCTGTATTCGAATGGATGATTATATGTGCAGTCATAGCATTTTGCGAAGTGCTTATTGCCCAAACGTGCAGATGGTGAACATCAAGCACTCCCTCAACTCCCTTGATTTCTGATACTACTTGGTCGAGTTTAATACCTTTAGGTACACCATCAAGGGTAAGTGAAAGACTGTCTTTAAAGAGATTCCATGTGGAATAAAAGATTACCAGTACAATTACCAAACTCATTACCATATCGAGCCAATAAATGTGGAAAAGTGAAATAAGCACACCCGAAACCACCACGCCTAAAGAAACGGCTGCATCGGCCATCAGGTGCATGTATGCACCTTTTACATTCAAGTCGTTGTCCTTATCCTTGAAAAATAAGAAGGCCGAAACGGTATTAATAATGATACCAATTCCGGCAACTACTGAAATGGGAATACCCTGAATTTCGACCGGATTGTGAAAACGGCTGAAACTTTCCCATATAATTCCGCCAATTGCAATAAAAAGAACCACTGAATTAATGAGGGAAACCAAAATTGTGGATTTTTTATACCCATACGTAAATTTGTCGTTTGCTTTTACCTTTGCCAATCGAAAAGCCAACAATGCCAATGCTAATGCAGCCACATCGCTCAGGTTATGTCCTGCATCGGAAATGAGTGAAAGCGAGTTGTAATAAAACCCCGCAGACAATTCAATAACCACATAGAGCGCATTAATTGAAATTCCAATGACAAATGCTCTGTTAAGGTTTGCCGCGTTAGGTATATGTTGATGATTATGAGATTCCATTATGAATATTATTCTACATATTTCGCAATTGTTTTTTTAATTATTGGCATGATAACCATTACTACTGGAAGTGCAACTGCAAAAGCAAGTCCCCATGACTTGAACCGTTTTGCTATAAATCCAGTTTGGTAGCCAAAATTTACCGAAACACTTACAAACGTTACAATGAAAGTCATTATAAGAATCATAATAGTCAATGTAACTTTCATTTCGTTCTTTTTTGCTATTCTCATTTTCTAAAATATAAAGTTGAATAAATAACCCACTATTAAAATCCCAGTAGCTACAATACCTACGAAAGCAAATATCAACGGAAGTTTTAACACTTTTTTCAGGATGATCATTTCGGGTAACGAAAGTCCAATAACTGCCATCATAAATGCCAGCGAAGTACCAAGCGAAGCGCCTTTTTCGATTAGGACGGATACAATTGGAATGATACCGGCGGCATTTGAGTATAAAGGAATACCAATAAGGATGGACAAAGGTACGCTATACCAGGAAGATTTCCCCATAAGGGCAGCCATAAAATCCTGCGGAACATACCCATGTGCCCCCGCTCCTACTGCAATGCCAATAATCACATAAATCCATACTTTGCCAACAATTTCCTTTACGGCATCGTAACCAAAGCGAATTCGTCCGGATAGTTTTAGCTTTTCTTCCCCTTCGGCAGAGTTGCCCATTTTCGTTTGGTAGACCCAATCCTGTACCCTATGTTCGAGTTTCAGTTTCCCAATTATATAACCTGCTGTGATGGCAATGGTTAAGCCAGTAAGTACATAAATAAGAGCGACCTTCCAGCCAAACATCCCGAATAAAAGAATTACAGCCACCTCGTTAATCATAGGTGCTGCAATTAAAAATGAGAATGTTACGCCTAATGGAACCCCCGTTTCTACAAAACCTAAAAACAACGGAATTGCCGAACACGAGCAAAAAGGTGTTACTATACCTAATAAGGATGCCAGTATATTTCCAGTAAAGGTCGATTTGCCTTCCAGGATTTTACGTGTTCGTTCGGGAGAAAAATACGACCGTACAATGCCCACAAAAAAGATAATGAGGGCAAGTAACATGAGTACTTTAGGAACCTCGAATATAAAAAAGCGTAAGGCTTCTGTAAGATGTTTTCCCTTTTCTAACCCCAATACGGAATCAATAACCCAATTGCTCATTGGTTGCAAAAAGTGATAAATCAGATACCATACGGGTAAAAGAAGGAAGGGTAACCATAGCTTGCTTTTTAAATCTTTCATCAACTTCATCTTTCTATTTAGTAAACTGAAACCATTTCGTTAAAACCCGAACAATCCGTACAAAAAAATTAAAAGTATACTCTGATAATGTAATAAATACCTACCATAATAAACAACACGGCTATTATCCTCCTAAACCAAAGCTCAAAGGATTTAATTTTATTGTACATTCCTCCAATCCCGGAAACAGCATACGCCAGAACCCAGGAGAAAATAATCACCGGGATGCCAGTTGCCAGGGCAAAAATAACTGGGAGGTAAAGTCCGGAAGCACTACTTATACTAATGGGAACCAGCATCCCAAAATAAAGCACCCCGCTGTAAGGACAAAATGCCATGGCAAAGAGCATTCCCAGTACAAGGGCATCGATATACCCCCACTTTTTTTTCTGCTGCATTTTAGCGGATAACTTGCCAAGGCCCGGAAAATTAATTTTAATAATATCGAGCATAAACAAGCCAATAATAATCAGCAATGGACCAATAAATTTCTCCCCATACTTCTGGAAAAAGCCCGAGAATTTAAATTGATCTGCCCCAAGATAAAGAACAAGAGCAATAGTGGTATAGGTTATGGCTCTTCCCAGCGTATAAAAAAGCCCGTTTAAAAAAACACGGTGGCGGTTTTCAATATCCTTGCTGATAAAGCCAACAGCAGTAATGTTTGTGGCCAGCGGGCAAGGGCTGATAGCTGTCATTAAACCAAGTATTAAAGCCGAAAGCCAGGGAGCATTACTGCTTTCTAAAATACTATTAAAAAAATCGTTCATGCAAATTATTTTAACCCATCAATTTTTTCTTTAATAACTGCTTTAAACTTTTCGGGGTTAGAACGCGCATACATAAACCCTTCGTTGGTAATATTTATTTTAGCATTACCTTTTACGAGCAATAACGTTTGGCCTGAAATCTGTAGTTTCTCCGCAAGTGCTTTGCTTGTTTCATCGTCCAGATTAACCGATTTGAAACTTACTTTTCCACCATACAAGCTTTCGATATCGGCTTTGGCTTCTGCTTCAACAGCTTTACAGGTTACACAACGGCTCGAAAAATGAAAATAATACGCTTCAACTTTGTCGGAAGCAACTGCTTTGTTCTCTTTTTTAACGGTTTGGCTGCTACATGATAAGGCTGGAATAAATAGTGCAACCATTAATAATAATTTAATAGTGTTCATAATTGTAAATTTTATTGATTTTTGTTTAATACATCTTTAATTTCGGAATTGGAAGGGACACGGCCGCTTATAATCACTTTTTCGTTAATTACCAGCGCGGGAGTTTGCATTACTCCATACCCCATAATTTTAACAATATCTTCTACCTTTTCAATGCTGGCTGTTATGCCCATTTCAGCAATGGTATTGCGGGTAGCTTGTTCGAGCAACTTGCACTTTGGGCAACCGGTTCCTAAAATTTTTATTTCCATGAGGTTCGTTTTAATCATTTCGGGAACTCCCGAAACATATCGTTAAATTTTTTTATCTTTTAAAAAATCTGGTCATTAAAAGTTTTGCTTCTTCCCAGTTTTCGCGGTTTATACAATATTTAATGTACGGAGGATTTATTTCTCCCTGAATCAATCCCGCATTTTTTAATTCTTTCAAATGTTCCGAAAGAGTAGAACGGGCAATTGGCAAGTTTTCGGCCATATCGCCGCTGTAACAGCATTTTTCGAGGTTGTTGGCCAGATAATCGAGAATAAAAACACGCACAGGATGTGACAACGCTTTGCTGTATCGGGCAAGCTTTTCCTGATTATCGGTATAATATTTCTTTTTGGTAAGAATCATAAAAAATCATTTCGGGAAATCCCGAAACGAAAGTACACTTAATTTTTAATTGAGAAAAGAAATTAGAAAAAAGTTATGCAAAGTGTCGCTGAGAAGGCGCAAAGTGTCGCAGAGTTTAAATAAAATTGTCTTAAAAACCGAAAAAAAAGCTTCGTTATGCCTGACATATATAAATCACTATTTTATCATCTTGAGCGGAGTCAAAATAAGGCAAATCAATGACTTTTGAAATAGTACATTTCCGTATTAAGTATTTCACGCTAGCGATTACCTGAAATATAAGAATGCTAATCTCATTCCTTCCTCAATGCTTGAATCAGCGGCTTTTTTAACGCCTGGTTGAGTGGAAAATAAATCCACAGGGCCCCGGAGAGGAATATGATACCTGTTAATATCCCGATAAAACTTCCCTGAACAGTGAACGTAGGCGAAAACAACGATGGCAATATCCCTACTATTGCGGCAAATATACCAATAACCATTCCCATTGCCAGTAGCATAAAATTCTCGGCGAACACTAACTTGAAAAGATGTTTCCGGGTATAACCCACCGTCAGCAATAATGCAAGTTCGTGCTTTCGTTCTTCCAAATTTCGTAAAAGAACTATTCCTAAGCCTATAGTTCCTAATAATAAACCTAGTCCGCTTAAGGCCATGAATACCGAGAGATACGTATTTTCTACAGAATTAAATGCAGCAAGCCGTTGCGAGGTAGCCATTACCTCTACTCCATAATCAATCAGGCTTTGCTGTAAAATTTCCGTAACCCGATTGTGCTTATTCGCAGGAGCATCTACCAACATCGTCTTTGTGCCCCCAATGGAAGGGAATTGCTGTTTAAATACCTTTTGAGAAATTAGTATATTCCCCTGAAATACCGAATTATCCAGTCCTCCTACCAACACCAACTTTAAAATTTCCCCTGTCTCGTTTTTGTAAAGGAGGGTATCTCCCAACTTTCTTTTTAAACCATATTGAATAACTGTTTGGTCGGCAAATACAGGATAAACATTGTCGCCATACCTCTTTTCCAGTTCCAGCCAGGGATGAAGCTTGTCACTGTTTTTTGTTAGCGATGCAAACGAAAAAGCCCCGCAGGAATCAAATTCCACCGGGTTCACTGCCAGAATTCCTGGTCGCTGTGCCTGGTTTAGGTTCAGGCAACTTGCATCGTCGCCTTCCAAACCTAAAAACTGAATGAACCGAACGCTGTCCAACTCCGACTCATCTTCTATCAGCAATTTTTCTTTCCCTTTTGGGGAATTGAGATTAAACGAAACCGGAGAAGCTGTTTCCGCCCACATTGCATAACCACCAGTACCCGACGACCGAAGATTGGCTTCCCCAAAGAAGGTTTTCCGATAAGAACCGGTAAGGACAATGGTGAAAGTTCCGATTGCCAGAAGCGAGATCACAGCAATGCTCCTTGCCCTGTTACGTTTCAGGTTTTTAAAAGCCAATTGAAATGTGCCGGGAATTGTGGTCCCTGCTGACAAGCCCGCAAGTCCCAACAGGCCATGGATAAGTATAATACTGCCCAACAAAAACAAAGCAGAAGCCGAAAGATATAAAGCGGAATTATTGAATGCGGAAGTAATAAAGGATATCACAACCAATATAGCAGCGGCAATAAGCGAAGCATACCCAGCGAATTTGTAATATCGATCAGTCTTATTAATCACCTTTTTATTACTATGAATTATCGATTTAACGGTTTCGGCAATTGGCTGCTTCAGTTTTTTGCGGGTAACAAGATAAACTGACAGGGAAGCTATAACTGCAGTGCTAAAAGCACCTATGAGCAGCGTTATCGGATTAACATAAACTTCCAACATGCTCGAATGGACAGCATCGTTCCAAACAGTATTTAAAGCTGCAATCAATCCATAATTATAAGCAATTCCAAGGATAGCCCCAAAAAAACTTCCCATCGCAATTACCAGCAATGCCTCCTGAAACCTCAAGGAAACAATAGTTTTACGGTTAAAACCCAAACCACTTAACAAAGCCGTTTCGTTCGACCGTTTTTCAGCATGTAAGGAGAACAGCAATACAATCAATAGAATACCTGAAACAATAATAAAGAAGCTCAAACTCAGAAATAACTCCGCAAAATTCACCGAATTATTCGCTGCATTTGTCCCTTCGCCTTTTGTAGAAACTATATTCAAACTTATTTCGGCCGGGGTAATTTTTTTACTCAACAATTTCATAAGCTCCTCAGGGGCTACCTGGTTTTTATTAAACCGAACAGCAGTAAGAGTGCCAAACTGGTTCGACCAAAGCTCCCGTCCAACTTGTTCCGAAAGAAGCACTTTAGGGGTTCCTCTAAAATCGTCCCAGTATTTTTCGTCCTTATCCCGAATAAGTTTAAGGTCAATGGGAACACCGGTATTCCAGTCGCGACAATTACCAGCATCGGATAAACCGGGAAATGCAGGCATTAATGAGCCATCGATACCTTTTTCGCCGGTTGGGATAATTTTCTTCACCACAAACTTTCCAGATGCTTCTTTCAGCTCACGCATGTTGCCAATTACAAAATAATCGAGCGACACCGAATCGCCTGGCTTCAGGTTTAAATCGTCTTGCACCCAACTGTTAACTATTATTTCATTGGCTTTCAGGCTATCGCCAATTAATGCAGGAGAAGAAGCCGTGGCAAAGGAATAAGGAGTTTGCCTGGTTCCAAAACGAATTGAATTCACCAGATAGGTAATTATATTTTGATGCGGCAGACCGGCATCTATTATGGCAAGGGAAACCGGTTCGTCGATAAAAATACGATTCGAGACCAAATCGTATGTGCCGGCGGAATCGGGATATTCAATTGAAAGACCCATATCTTCGATGTTCCAGACAGATTGCATGCTTGAATCGATCGATTGAATATCAATCTTTTGGTCTGGATTTTCGGCAAAAAGAATAACATTGGCCAAATTTTTCAGCTCCAGCTTTTGCGATAAATAACTGAGCGGTACGAATATATTGTAAGGCTCCGATTGATCGTTGCTAAGGTTGAAATTTCCCAGTTGCTCTTCCGTGGCAATCGCTTTTACCGTTAAACGCATAGCAATGGAGGGTTTGGGCTCCTGGGCCATGGGGGTATTTATGGGGATCAACCCTGAACTTTCCACCCTTACCAAAAGTCCGTCGTTTACGCTGAGCTTAAGTTTTGCTGCCAACCGTTGATTTATAACAACTTCGTCATTTTGAAAATCAGGTAACGACATCGAATTTAATTTATTAAAACCAGAATCGATGCCGACAATCATGACCTTATTGAGGCGCTCATTGCTTTGTGTATTGATTGCAATCCCCTGCAGCAGCAATAAAGGATTGGCTGAAGTTTTCAGGGATGATGATAACTCTCCTGCAAGTTCGCTTCGAACAAACCGGCTTCCTCCAACTAAAGCGTAAGCGGTTTTTCCCAAACGGGTATTGACCATTTTATGAAGGCTGAATTTTACAGAGTCGCCCACTATCAATGCACCGGTTAAAACAGCAGCACTTATTATGGTTCCGGCAAACAGGGCCAAATGCTGTTTGCGATAAAAAAAGAGACTTTTTCGAATATAACTAAAGAGTGTCATTTTTTGAATGTTAAGCTTACCTGGATTATTGAGCAACCAGTTTACCGTTTAGTAGTTTGTAAATTGTATCCATTCTGACTGCCAATTCCAGAGAATGGGTTACTACAACAATTGCCAGGGAATGTTCTTTACGTATCTGGAAAAGCAAATCACCTAAACGCTCTGCCGAATCATGATCGAGTGATCCCGTTGGTTCATCGGCCAAAATAATTTCGGGCTCGTTAATTAATGCCCTGACGACTGCTGCGCGTTGACATTCCCCTACTGAAAGCTGACCCGGAAGCTGATGTGTCTTATCCCCTAATCCGACATATTGAAGCAGTTCCGTTGCCCTGGCTAACGAAGATTTATGTTTTGCTTTATCCTTGAGGGGAATAACCGGTAATAAAACATTTTCGAGCAAATTAAGCTGAGGCAGCAAATGATGCATCTGAAATACAAACCCGATTTTACGATTCCGAATTTCGGCCAATACAGGTTCTGGCAAGGAAAGTATTGGGTCATTATTAAACAAAACGTTACCCGATGTTGGAATATCCAATGTCCCCATAATGTTCAGCAACGTACTTTTGCCTGAACCCGACGGGCCAACAATCGCAATAGCATCACCCGGATTTACTGCGAGCGAAATCCCATTCAGCACTTCCCTGCCAGGATTTGATTGGTTAGAAGCATAGCTTTTACTAATATTCTGAAGTTCTATTTGCATGTTTTGAAAATAATTAACTTTTTAAAAACGATTAAATTGCTACGAAGAAACAACCTTTTCGTAAACCTCCACCATTTTTTTGGTAAGGAGCGCAGTATTATAATGCTCTTCTACCGATTTCCTACCAGCTTTACTTAACCTTAAAAGCTTGTCGGGATCCGATAGTATTTCCTCCAATGCTTTTGATAATGCATCGGCCGAATTAGGCTGGTATATAACCCCTCCACCTGTTTGTTCTGCTATTTCGGGGAAGGCTCCCAACGCTGGCTGCACCACCGGTATTCCCGATGCCATAGCCTCCAGTTGGTATAATCCAAATGCTTCTCCGTTCAGCACTGGAACCGACATAACGGTGATGTCGCGGAAAAAATCGCCAAGTTTATCCGTCGTAAATTCAGGCATAAATTCCACATCGTCGAAATAATTTTTTTGTTTCAACTTTTTAATTTGCTTTTGAATAAACTTCTTGTCATCGCCGGTACTGCCTCCCGTAACTTTTAACCGGGCATTTTTGAAACGTGAGGTATCCTTTAGCTTTATAAAGGCATCTATCAGAATCTCAAAACCATTCTCGACGCACATGCGCGAAAGATACCCAATAACCGGTGTTTGAGAGTTCGGGATATGCTCCTGATAATCCTGCGGATTTACGCCAATTGGTAAAATATGAATTTTTGAAGATGGGATGGCCATTTTTTGCTGCATCACCCCTGCAAAGTAATTGCTTACCGCCACAAAGGCATCCACATCATTCCCTTTTTCAGCCATGAGTTGCCACAGTTTTTCGCGATACGATGGCCGCATGGCATCAATCCACACATCCTCATCCTGAAGGGAACAAACAACCGGGATCTTTAATTCATCGCGAATCTTCTTCGCCAGCCCCATCAGCAATGCATTCGAAAGGTGCACCAGGTCGGGTTTTTCGTGATGTTTTAAAAATGTTACCAGTTCGTTCAATTCCTGGCTCTGAAAACCATCTTCGCCCCGGAGCATCGAAATTGTCATTTCTTCCAACCCTTCAGCACGGGTAGAACCTGCCTTTTTTGCAGCATAGCGAAGAATTGGTTTCGAATCGAAAAAACGCTGCAACCAAGCCGGCTCATTCCGAAATAATGAAAAATTTTGTTTCAGGTAGATATTGACTGCCCCATAAAAAACAGGTGCTTCGGCATTTGTTAGTCCATTATCCGTCGCCAATGGCATATAAATTGGCAGCATCACCACCTCATGTCCTAATGTTTTTAATGTTTTTAAATAAACACTGTCGCGTAAACAATTTCCACAGTAAAAAGTACCGCCAAATCCGGGAACAATATTAACTATTTTCATATTTCTTCTGTCTGTTTTTTACTTTTTATACTTAGATCATATGCAGTCTCGATCTTCCAGAGTCTTACCCTTGTGTATTAGACTTCCTGATTGGAAGTTTCCTTAGGTAAAAATTTGATCTCCAATAGTAAGACATTCGGCTTGCTTTAGAACAGAATAACACTATAACAATGGGGTTTGTTTCAAATTCAGAATAATATGCTCTTAATTTTTTAAACTAAACCCAAACAATCTTCCATCCTCGGCAGCTATTACCAATAAATCCTGAATAATTGCCGGAGTGCTACTCGAAGGACTGCCCATTTCGTACATCCAGTTTTGCACCCCTGTTTGAAGATCAAGAAAATAAATTCGTCCATCGCCTGAGGCAATTACTACATTTTTACCCGAAATAACGGGCGATCCAGTCACTTTTCCCAATGTTTTATATTTCCAGAGAATTTTTCCATCTGATTTATTAAAACAATAAATGGTTCTGTTTTCCGAGCCAATTACAATTTTATTATCCGAAACTGCCGGCGAAGCCACAAATGAACCTCCTCCGGATTGTTTCCAAACTATTTTTTTCAAGCTATAATCAACACAAAAAAACTCTCCGTCGTAATTTCCAAAGAAAGCCAGATTTCCCGCTAATGCAGCTGATGAAGCGATGTAAGTTCCAATTTCAATTTTATGTTTTGCTTTTCCGGTATTTAAATCAACCACGTGTAAAAGTCCGTCGCACCCGCCAAAAACAGAAACTTTACCAGAACTTGCCGGAGAACTGTTTATATAGTTGTCGGAGGTGTATTTCCAGCTTACCTTTCCGGTTTTAGCATCCACGCAATGCAATGAGTAATCGTAGCTCCCGGTTATTATTTTTTTTTCTTTCGAGCCGGCAGCAATAAAATAATTCGAAGGCCCGGATATTTGTCCTTCGGTGGCGTATTTCCATATCTTTTCGCCGGTTTTGGCATTAAGAGCAAACAGATTTCCTTCGAGTGAACCTATAAAAATTGTGTTGTCCAGAAAGAGTGGAGCAGCTTCAATTGCATTCCCCGTATTATATGTCCAGTTAAGCTTCCCTGCAGTCGATATCGAATATAAATTTCCGCTATTGGATCCAATAAAAACAGTTCCATTGTTTATTATCGGTGACGACTTGGTACCATCGTCCATCTTAAATGTCCAGCTAAGCTTTGGGGCCTTGGGTAGCTGTACGTTGGCAACTCCGCTTAAACTCGCATTTCCCCGAAAGGAAGGCCAGGAAGTGGAGGTTTGGGCGGAAAGACCAATAAAAGATAAGATAAGAACTATGGTAACGTAAACTCTGAACATAATCTGATAGTTTCTTAATTAAATTCGCATTTCCTTACAACAGGCTATTAAAATATTACAGTTTTAAATCCATACTAACGCTATTCTATCTATTCTTTTTTCATCGACAAAGCTCCTGTAGGACAAGAATCCACACAAAGTTTGGCAGTGTGGGTGATTGCTTCGCTCATATTTGCTCCCAATGAGGCATCCATCCGAACATCGAAACCACGGCCAATATAAGTTAATCCGATTAGTTCGTTGTTTTTCAGGGTAATATCAATACATAATCCGCATTTGATGCACTTTTCGGGTTCATAAACCACAATCTCATGCTGGTAGTGCTTGGTCATTAATTTACGTTCGCCAATGAGATATTTTTTGCGGTCGACTTTGTACTGGTCAGAATAACTACGCAGCTTACACGAATCGAGCTTCCGGCAGTCGCAATGCATACAGCGCATCGCTTCCTGTATAGCTTCTTCGCGCGAAAATCCTTTTAAATAGCCATCCTTGGGGGAATACCTTGTATCCGAAACCGATTCCTTCAGGTATTCGGGAAATTCTGCAGGCACCAATTTGTCGAACCGGGAATTGAATCTTCTGGAAGGTTTTTCAAGGGGTTTTCCCTGAAGGTAACGATGAGCGGATTCAGCAGCAGCCTTTCCCTGTGCTACCGCCCTTACAGCCATTTTCTGAGCACGGATGATACTTCCACAGGCAAATATACCCGGGATAGAGGTACTAAAAGTGCCATCTTCAGCAGCTATTCCGGTTTTGGTAAATTGAAACAAATCGGCCATGGGATTGGAAACGGAAACATCACCAGTAGCAATTATAATAGCTTTGAACTTATTTCGGATTTCGGATTCAAAATTTTCCGTTGAAATTGGAGTGTTAAAACGAAATTCTACCCCAAGGCCTTGAATAATATCAACTTCGCTATCAATAACACTTTTGGGCAATTCCTCGTCGGGAATGCTATAGCGGAGAGTTCCTCCCGATTTTTCATTCTTATCGAAAACAACACAGGAATAGCCATATTTCGCAAGATAATAGGCAGCAGCTAGACCAGCAGGACCACTGCCAATTATAGCTATAGCAACTCCATTATTTAGCACCTCACCCCCTTCCCCTCTCCTCTGGGAGAGGGGAGGTTTGGCAACACTATTTTTATGTTCGGCTGCCACTGATCGTTTTAGCAAACATACAGAAACAGCATCGTCTACCTGCTTGCGGCGGCAAGCCTTTTCGCAGGGGGCAGGACAAATATACCCCAACACATAGGGCAAGGCAATGTCTTCTTTTACAACTTTTAACGATTCCTCAAATTTATTGGCAGCTATTAGCCTGTTCATCTGAGGGATATTCATATTTGCGGGACAAGCCAAACTGCATGGCGCTTCGCAATCACCAACATGGTCGCTCATTAAAAGCTCCAAAGCTTCTTTACGCGCGTCGATTACCAGAGGATCGTTGCTGATGTATTCCATTCCTTCAACAGCAGGTAAGGCACATGAAGTAGTAATATTCCCGGTTTTTTTATCCTTCACCAAACAAACCATGCACGAAGGATGATTTTCATGCCCTCCCTTGTAACACATCGACGGAATATGAATACCGGCTTGCCGGGCTGCTTCCAGAACAGTTGTGCCTTCAGAAACCTGAATTTCTATATTATCAATTTTAAGTTGAATCATGCTATTTTGTTATCACCGCTTTAGTAGGACAAATTTGCTTGCAGATGTCGCATTTGATGCATTTTTCGTTATCAATAAAATGCAATTCATAGGGTTTTGCTTCAATAGCCCCCGACGGGCAACGTTGCGCGCACTTGGTACAACCAATGCAATCGTCGGTTATTGTATAGGTTATCAAATTCTTACATTTCCCTGTCGGACAATGACCGTCGATATGGGCCAAATATTCTTCCCTGAAGTATCGTAAGGTTGTAAGAACAGGATTTGGAGCAGATTTACCCAACCCGCACATACTTCCCATTTTAGTTTTTTCGCCCAGATCTTCGAGCATGGCAATATCTTCCAATGTACCTTTGCCGGAACAAATTTTGTCGAGAATCTCCAGCATACGGGTGGTTCCAATTCGACAAAAGGTACATCTTCCACACGATTGATTTTGGGTAAACGACAGAAAATACCTCGCTATATCTACCATGCAATCTGTCTCATCCAATACAATCAACCCACCGGAGCCCATCATGGCACCTACTTCTTTTAACGAAGTATAGTCAATGGAAATATCGGCCATCGTAGCAGGAATGCATCCTCCGGAAGGTCCACCAATCTGAATGGCTTTAAACTTTTTACCGTCGGGAATTCCGCCACCAATATCTTCGACAATTTTACGGATCGAAATTCCCATAGGTACTTCAATTAATCCGCCCCGATTGATTTTGCCAGCCAAAGCAAATACTTTCGTTCCCTTGCTGTTCTCGGAACCAATTTTTTGGAAAGCATCAGCTCCATGACGAACAATCCACGATACCAACGACAACGTTTCGACATTGTTGATAAGCGTAGGCTTTCCCCAAAGGCCTTTTTCGGCAGGATAGGGAGGCCGCATAACCGGTAAGCCTCGTTTGCCCTCAATAGAAGCAATTAGGGCAGTTTCTTCGCCGCAAACAAATGCTCCGGCGCCTTCAAAAACCCGTAACCGAAAGGAAAAAGAACTATTCAGGATATTATCTCCCAACCATCCTTCCTGTTCACAAATTTTAATGGCCTCGTTAATACGTTTTACAGCCAGGGGATATTCAGCCCGGATATACATGATACCTTCGGGAGCGCCTACGGCATATGCTGCTATTGTCAATCCTTCAATAATACGGAATGGGTACGATTCGAGCAACATCCGGTCCATAAAAGCGCCAGGATCGCCTTCGTCGCCATTGCAAATAACATATTTTATATCTGAATTTGCATTTCGAACCAACTGCCATTTAATAGCCGATGGGAAACCGGCTCCTCCCCGACCTCTTAATCCACTGACCTTTATAATGGAGATAAGCTCTTCGGGCGAAATTTTGTTCAGGCATTTGCTTAAGGCGGCAAATCCTTCTTTCCCCATATATTCATTAATATCGCTGGGTTTTAACTCTCCCCGGAATTCAGTTGCAATACTCAATTGACCTGCTAAAAACTCCGAAACAGGTGTATCTGCTTTATCTGAATCATACCTTGTAAGCGACTTTGGGACGCTTTCGGAAACCATGGAGTCGAAAAAATTATAAATTCCGGTTCGAAACTGGCTTACCGGACTTTTCGGCTTGAAATGCTGCTTTATAACTTCCCTTACTTCTTCGGGTTTTATTTTCGCATAAAAGGCCGGTTGTTCCCCGGGTTTATGAATCTCCAATATGGGAACCTGGTTGCAAATACCCACACATCCCACTTGCTTAACGCTTACATTTATGTCGCTATGGTTGAGCGCTTTTTCAAGTTCCAGCTTTACCGCCTGACTGCCACTGGCAACACAACACGATCCTAGCCCAATCCTGATTTCGCCCTGGAATTCCAATTTTTTTGTATGCAGATGCGGATTACCTGAATCGGTATGCGTTTTTTTAGCTAAGAACTCCTCCAAAATATCGGGAGTTTGTTCAATCCCCACATGACCAAAGGTAACCTCATCAATTTGAACCACGGGAGCCAGCGTGCAGCAACCCAAACAAGCTACCTTTTCGAGTGTAAAAAGATTTTGGGAATCGGTTTCCTCATTATCATTCAGTTTTAAGGTTCGGCGAAAGGCATCGTACACCAACATCGCTCCTTTTACATGGCAGGCCGTACCAACACATACTTTTATAATATGTTTCCCAACTGGTTTTAGCCGAAACTGGGAATAAAACGTAGAAATACCATGAATAGTGGATGCCTTTATATCGGTAGTTTCACATACCCGATGCAATGCTTCCTGGGGTAGGTAGTTAAACTCATTCTGAATTGCCTGTAAAATGGGAATAACCTTATCAGCAGAAGAACCTATCTCCTGAATCAGCTTATCGACCTTTCCTAATATCTCGTTCTCCATGATTACTTCCCTATACAATATAAGTTTTTATCTCCCCGGATATATATCTTTCCATTTGTAAACGCTGGGGTGCAAGCCGATTTCTCTCCCAAATCAGGATCGCTCAACGATTTGTATTCTTTGTCGGCTTTAAAAATATGCATGATTCCGGTGCGGTCTAATAAGTAAACTTTCCCTTCGACAATCATAGGAGATGAAAACACACTATTCCCAAATTCCTTTTCCCAATATTTCTCACCTGAAACGGCATCGTAACAAACAGCTAACCCATAACTGGTAGAAAGAAAAACATATTTATCAGTTGCGACCGGGCTGGGGATATCCGACAAATAATCAGTATTTTCCCACAATATTGAAGGTTGAGCTCCTATTTTAATAGCGGCCAGCTTGGAATAATCGTTTACCGAAAAAACCATTCCATTGGCATAGGCTACTGATGGCCCAACCTCGCCCGAGATACAATCTATTTTCCATAGTTCCTGTCCATTCGTAGGATTATAAGAAGCGACATAAGGCTCGGCAGCTAAAATTATCTCCGTTCTCTTGCCGGTATTAACAATCACAGGCGAAGCCCAGGAAATCTTAACAGGTCGGATAGTACTCCAAACTAGTTTACCAGTTTTAACAGATATTGCCATTAATTTAGGAGATGTTTTTTGATCGTACTGAATAATTAACATATCCTTATAAAGCATAAGGGAAGAAGAGTGTCCGTAGTGATTGCCCGGTGCTCCCAGATTTTGAGCCCATAGCTTTTTTCCATTCATATCCAAAGCAATGAGGTCGCCGTTAGAGAAGATAGCATATACCCCAACGCCATCGGTGGCCGCAGTTGGTGCAGCATAGCCTGTTTCGGACGATACTTTGGGACCTTGTGCGGGTGTTCCCGGAACGTTTTCGACTGCAACTGTCCAAAGAATTTTTCCGGTAAGGCGATCGAAACCATAAACTTCACGTTTTGTAGCATTAGCGCCAGTTACGAAAACCTTATCGCCCCAAACAACCGGGGAACTGAAGCCTGGCAAAGGAATGGATGTTTTCCAAAGGATATTTGCACCGGAAGCTCCATTCCAGGAAACAGGGATATTCTTTTGTGTGGCAATACCATTGCCACCGGGGCCCCGGAAAGTTGGAAAATTATCTTTGCTATCTGCTACAACAGGTGCAGTTTGATCCACAGAACTCACAGCTGTATCAGCAGCAGTTTGATTTAATGAAGATGTGTCGCTTATAACAGAATCGTTAACTTTTGCAGTAATATCAGAATTTGGGCTTCCTGTCTCCTGACTAATCGTTTTTCCGGATAAGTTATCTTTTAACTCATTTGTTGCCAGAATAGCGAAAAGAATAGCTGTAGCTAAAATAATACTTCCACCGCCAACAATCCAGGTTCGCGCTTTTTTCTGAAAAAGCATTGTGTTATCATCATTCTCCTTCGGCACCTGGGGAATGATCCTTCTCCGGTAACTAATAATTTGCAAAGCAATTACCATAATTCCAATGGCAAGCAGCGCCATATAACCGCCTGTGCGGATTTGCCACTTTGTTGTAAAATAAGCCTTGCGCGATAATAAATCCAATGAACGTATCTCCTCCCGAAGTTTTGAATCGGTTGGATCCTGGTTTAAGCGCTCCACCAGGGAATTTATTACCTTCATATTGACAGGGTCAGCTTTCTTAATTTGAATATAATTGGCAATTAAGAGCACACAAATTAGAAGGGCAAATATTCCCGAGACCAAAGCTATTCTGCTCCAAAGCCGATCGCTACCCAGGTTTTTTATGTCAATATTTTTAAACATTCTATAGATATTTTATTCTATTTTATAAAATAATAATTGCTAATTTTTAAGCAGGATACTTCCACAAGCTCCATAAACTTGATCTGTTCCCACATGTATAATTACTCCTTAACCGGGCAATAATCGACACATCGGGCACAACTGAAGCAAGTACCCTTGTTCGTAGTATATTCCGTTCGATATTGAACCAGTGTAAACCTTGCAAGGGTTAATCCAAATACCAACCCGATAAAACCACCCAAAAACCAGCTTCCGATATAAAACCGATCCACAATTCTTGCTGCCTCGGCATATAGTTTTTCAACAGCCTTACCCGAAGCCCGAAATGTGGTAACCTCCAAGGCAGGTTGAGCCGTTTCAGTTTTTGCCGATAACATAATTTCGTTAGCTAGCCGCACTTTAAAGTTAACTTTAGCAAAGGATTCATGATATTTTGAGGCTGTCCATCCGCAAACGCCCATCAACAATGGCGTAATTAAACAATACAATATTAACCGTTTTACCAAAACATTGCTTTGTTCCTTATTTTTTGCCCCCGTGGGTTTATCTATAGCTCCGAAAGGACAGGCATCTTCGCAAAGACGGCAACTAATGCACTTGGAAGGGGCAATTGAAAGGTGTTTTTTAGAAAATCGGCTGACCAAATTCAGAAGCACTCCATAGGGGCATAAAAATCGGCAATAGGGGCGCGCAATAAAAACACTGATAAGTAATAAAATCCCTCCGATGGCAAACATCATAAAAGAGGCATTATGCCTGAAAAAACCAACAAAAGGATCGTACCGGCAAACAATAAAATCGGTACCGGTAGCTGCAAATAAAACAGCCAATCCTAAATAAATAAAAGGAATAAGCCCTAATAAAGACTGAACCCACGATTTTAAACTAACCGGCCGAAAGGCAAAAATATCCTGAATAGCACCGAGTGGACAAACTCCTGCACAAAATGTCCGGCCAAAGAAAAGCGTAAAGCCCAGCGGCAATACAAAAAATGCAATCGCCGTAATTGGTAGACTATATTCGGGATTGAAGAGCGCCATTGAAATATTCTGCAGCGAGCCAACCGGACAAATACAGCCTTTGCGGTAAAACCCAAAATATAAAAGCGAAAATATCGATAACCAAAACACCCCTTTTCGGGAGCGCTTTTTTATTACTAACCAGGAAATAAGCGATAAACACCCAATAAAAACTGCTAAATCGAGATATTCGAATATTGCCCCTCGTGGAGAAGGCACTTGGGTTTCCGGTTGTGAATACCCACTCTCAAATTCCGGTTTTGGAAAACGCTGTATTCCAAATATATTAAAAACTAAAAGCGATGTAAATATTATCAGGATTGCAACTCGTGCATTTTTATTCATTCGTGTTACAAATTACAGTTGAAAAATCAAATCAGTTTGGTTAAATACCTATTTTTTGTTTTCAAAGCCCTTAAGCAAATAAGGGGCTGTTGCCGGAACACGACTAAATGCTTCCGATGGGCAAACCCTTGCAATAGCACATTGGTTGCAGTTAACACATAGTTTATGCTGTACCTGCAATTGAAGTGACCCGTTTCCAAAAGCCCCACATCCTTTCACGCATTTACCGCATCCGATGCATAATTCTTCAATTATATGATATTCGAAAAAAGGTTCCTCCACAAACTTACGGGCAATGGCGGCAGTGGGACATAATTGGCTTTCGGCGGCTGTATTAAGTTCTTTGGTTTCTGGACGAAGGTAGCCGCCGCACAAATCACAGTAACCACACATTTCAATAACATGAACACATTTTACGGCTGATTGCTCCAAAACACAAGAGGTAGCGCATTTTCCACATTGCACACATTTAGCCGGATCAATTTGCCAAACCGATTTACCGGATAATGTTCGTGTGGATAAAACTACCCCAATAGCGCCTAATCCAACACCAATTCCAATTCGAACACCGGTATTTATAAATTCCCTTCGCTTAATTTGCTTCTTATCATCCATAATAATAACGGGTAAGATTATTTTTTTGCATAAACTCTCACTAAGTTATAGGCATCCAGCACATAAATATTTCCATTCAAATCGGTTGCCAAATCGTTCACCAGGGTAGCCTGGGTACAGTGAAAATCCGATTCTCCTTTAAAACTGCCCGGGCCAGCAACTACACAAATGAATTTCCCGGTTGGGTCGTAAATTTTAATGCGGTCGAGTCCCTTTTCGTATGTTACAAATTCTCCTGTAGGTAGTACTGCCAAATGAGCTGGATTACAGCATCCGGCAAAGCCTTCAAGCTGCATGGAAGCAACTCCCCACGAAGATTGGTGTTCTCCCGAAAGGGAATAATTCTCAATTCGGTGTTTCCCGGGGTTAACCACCCATAAATCGTTGTAAGCGCCAAAAGTTACTTCAAAATAAGGACTGGGTATAATAAAGCCCTCTATACCTTTCGAGGTATCCTTTTGCCCAATTTCGAGCAATAATTCCCCTTTTGTATTATATTTCAAAATCCGCTTGCTTTCAGCATCTGCAACATAAACAATCTCCTTGTTTACTGCCACCGAAGTAATGAATCCGTTCTCGCTGTATGCTTTCCAACTACTGATTTTTTCCCCGGCAAGATTGTAGTGTTCAATATGATTTCCAATACCCAGGTAAATACTGTTATTGTCGGTTATCAAACAATGTGCTGATGAATCTGTGGTAAATGTTTTTGTTTTTGTTCCATTGCTATTAAATATCGCAACTTGTCGGTTTCCGGAAATGAATATGGAATTATTTTCACTCACCGAAATACCATAAACTTGTTCCATTCCGGGATCGAACTGCATTATTTCTTTATAGCATATTAATGCTGAATCTATTTTTTTAAGATTGTCGATGTTATACTCGGTAGGATTTTCATCGCTTTTAAAGGAAGAATTGAATAAGTCCCTGGAAATTAAAAATACTACCGATAACAGTAATAAAACGGCAAAACCAATAATTACTTTCTGCTTCATACTTTTATACTTTAGAAACTATTTTGCTTGAATATCTAAACAAACCATTTGTTTGGAATCGCGCATCAGTAAACGTCCATCAGCAATTGCAAGTGGCCCCCATGCATCGTGACCTTCAATAATTTTTGCTTTGTCGAGCACTTCAAACTTAGTGGTACTCAGTTTTGCAATAGTGAGCTCGCCTTCGTCGCTCAGGATAAAGAATTTTCCATCTGCAAGAATATATGGTCCCAGGCCAAAACGTTCGGTTGTACTGCTAGTCCAAAGAATATTTTTAAAATTATCGGGCCGGCAGCATACAAACTGGTTGCGGGTAGCCGAGGCATCTTTGGGTTGAATATTATATACATATCCGTTATAGAGTATTGGAGTTTGCTGCTCCGAAGCCATTCCTTCCGAAGGTTTGTAGGACAGTACCGTTTTTACTGAAAAATTGTCCCCATCCCTATTTACTTGAATAATAATAGCTCCGGCACCATACCCAGCAGTCATAAAAATTTTATTTTGTCCTACAAACAAAGGTGAAGGAGCAATTACCGATGGATTAAAAACTTTTGTTTTCCACAAAAGCTTCCCCAAGTCAGCCCCTTCTGCCGAAATGCCGCAAAGTGCACCAATAGCATTATAAACATACATTTTCTTTCCCTGAATGGTCATGGGAATAACGGATGAGTGCGACATTTTTAAGTCATCGGTATTGAGTGTCTGCCATACCACTTTTCCGGTGGCACAATCTATCCCAACCATAAGGGAAGTACCTCCCGGGGCAATAACGGCAATATCGTTGTCAATTAAAGGACACTGACCAGTATACCAAAGGGGTACTTCAGTTTTAAATTCTTTTGTCAGATCGAGTCCCCATAACATATCGCCGGTTACAGGGTTGCAGCACATTACCTGGCAACGCGGCCCCATGGTAACAATGTATTTATCGGTTACAGCCGGAATAGTACGCGACATTCCATGGTTACGTTTCAGGTTAACTGTATACCATCTCCTCCATATCTCGGCTCCACTTTCAAGCGAAAAACAGCGAAGAACATCATTTTTTTTACGCTCATCGTAATCGAGAACATAAACCCGGCCATTATAAACAGCAGGAGCGGCATGGCCATCGCCCAATTCAACCTTCCAGAGGGTTTTAGGGCCAGAGGCTCCCCATTTATCAATTAACTTTATCTTTTCCTTATTGATATTATCGATATCGGCTCCTCGAAAGCGAGGCCATTTCCCTGTCAATAAAGTTTCGAAAGAGGAGATATATTCTTTGAATTTTTCACCAATAATAATTGAATCCTCATTGGATAAACCTTTAGCAGGACGATTATCCAAACCCGGTACATTTTCAGTTATATCCTTCACAGGATTATAAAAAAACCAAAAAACAAAGGCAACTGAAGCCAGCAGTATGAAAATGTATAAAAAATAATATTCTTTCCACTTAAACATTCAAAACCCTCCCGAAACCAAATTTATCTTCCAAAAATAAATGATTTATCCCTGACAAAAATTTGGAATCACTCTAAATTAGACAATTCAACTCTACTTTAATCCTAAAATATACAAACTTTAGTTGTACCCAACCTTTGAATGCTTTCCCGAATATTAATACTAAAAACAATTAGTAAGCAGCGGTTAGCACAGATCCCACATAGAACCTTTAGTCTTCATAAACTTTCCTTTTTATTTTCAGAAATAACATCATTTAGTTTGTTACCACCGAAAATATCAGATTTCTTTAATGTCGTAAGCCATCAGCGCTTTTCCGTGGCGAATGTATAAAACGCCTTTATCTATTACCGGATGGGCAAAGTGCTCTTTGTTTCCTTTATCTATTTTCAGTTTGCCTGTAACTTCCATTTTAGCTCCATTGAGCTTGATGAGATTTACTTCGCCATTATCAGAGTAACAATATAGCATTCCATCAGCTGCAATTAAGCCTCCCTTGGTCATTTTCACCGAATCGATAACCGTACCGGTAGTAATATCAATACATTTTAATTTTGGGGCCCTTTCTGTGGTGAACAAATGGTTTCCAAGTTTCACAAATCCGTTGAAATTATTCTTAATACTAGCTACGCGCCAAATTTCCTTAATGCTTTTACCATCGGGCGAAAGCTCTAATTTTACTGCACCATTTCCATCGCCGGCAACATAATAAATATACCCGTCGGCAAATACTGGTGTGTTGCACTGTTGGTTATAAACTACATTTTCCTGAAGCTGCGACCACAATAATTCTCCGGTACCGGCATCCAAGCCAAAAATGTGATGAATAGTAAAGTTTACCAATACATTTCGGGCAGGCAGCTTAATTAAAAGGGGAGAGCAATACGAAACCGAGTCTCCCATGGCTTTGGATGTCCAGATAGTTTCACCGCTAAATCGGTTCAATGCTGCCATGTTTTTTTCAGGATTTCCCGGTAAACAATATAGTTTATCACCGTCAACCAAAATAGATTCGGCATAACCAAAACTGTTCATTATTCCCTTGAATTTATCAGTCATTTCAACAGCCCATTTCTCTTTCCCGGTTTTAGTTTCGAGACAAGTAATGCGGCCATTTCCTGAGCATGCGTATACTAAATCGCCAACAACGGTAGGAGTTGAACGGGAGCCTGCAAACTTATTAGAAAAACCGGTACCCACAAATTCTTTTCCGTTCGGCGTTTTCCATATTAACTGCCCTTTCAAATCGAAAGCAAAAACATGACTTATACTATCGACCCATCCGTTTACAAAAAGCATATTGTTCGCAATAACCGGGGATCCATATCCATCGCCAATGTCTTCGTTTGCCCAAAGCAAAGCCGGACCATTCTCGGGCCAGCTTTTTAATAATTGTTTTTCGTTATAAACGCCATCGCGATTAAGTCCCCTCCACTGAGCAGTAGTTTGAGAAAAACCTGTAATAACAATGCAGCAGAATGTAACCAGGATGAAGGAATATTTCGCCAATTTCATTTTTGAAGTTTTTATTTGGTAGTCTGATTGTGATAAAATAATTAGGTACTCTTAATGTTGTAAACCATAAGTGAATTGCCATGCCTGATATAGAGTTTTCCATGATGAATAACAGGATGTGCCCAGTGTGGACCAGTACCTTTGGGAACTTTAAAACTGCTGATCAAATCGAACTTTTCGGGATTAGGTTTCAACAATCCGACAAAACCGCTTTTTTCATCGTAAATATACAGTAACCCCTCAGCTGCAATAATGGATCCTTTACACTTCCATTGTTCCTCCCACATTTTTTTTCCGGTATTCCAATCGAGGCAAACCCAATTGCCATTGCCGTTATTAAGCCAATTGGAGCCAAAAATATACCCATTTACCACCACAACGCCACCATGGTGAACATCTAAAACGGAGTCGGACCAGGCAACCGTTGCATTATTACCTCCATCCGTAAGATTCAGTAAAAAGCTTCCGTGATCGTATCCTCCGGTAACATATATTTTGCCATCCTTGTAAACCGGGGTAACACATTTAATGTTTGTTGCATCTTCCCATTGCATTTTTATTTTAGCAGGATGCAATGAACTGTGATTCACTTTCCAAACAATATTACCTTTTACCGGATCAACTGCGATAAAATGATTACTGGTTACATTAACAATTAATTTTTTACCGGAATAATCAATTAAAATGGGCGAAACATATCCGGGAAAATCTCCAATACTTTCGGACTTCCAAAGTACATTCCCATTGTTTTTATCCATAGCAATGGTAGTTGTTTCGGGGCCTCCGGTTGTAAAATATATTTTTGTGCCATCGATTATTATCGATTCAGCAATTCCCCAGGGGCCATAGGTCCCTTTGAACATTTCGCTGGCTTTGACCGACCAGATAATTGCACCGGATGTAGCGTCGACACAGGCAACATCGCCCAATCCACTAGAAACATAAACGCTGTTTCCTTCCACCGTTGGCGTACAGCGACTTTCAGGAAAGGATTCCTTCCAGGCGCGACCATAAACGGTTTGCCAAACAATTGCTCCCAAGGTATCCATGGCAACCAGCACATCGTTCTCATTCACGATTCCTGTGAGAAAAATACGGTTATTTCCAAAAGAGACCGAAGAAAAACCTTTTGGTATTTCCGGGCTTGACCAAAGTAATTCCGGACCAGTTTCGGGCCATGATTTCAATAAGCCTGTCTCGGCAGAAATTCCGGTTCGATCTTCTTCCCTCCACTCACTAATGCTTTGAGCCATTAATAGTTGCACTGACAATAAAAATGATATGCCTACTAAAAAAATGTGTTTCATTCAATAAAATGTTTTAGAAATTAATAACCATCAATTATTTTAAGGCAATATCGTAAGCCATTAAAGCATCTCCATGCCGAACATATAATATTTTATTATGAATTACAGGATGTGCCCAATGAGGACCTGTTCCCAAAGGGATTTTGAAAGCGCTTATAATATCAAACTTTTCAGGATTTGCTTTAACAAGAGCCAGCATTCCGGTCTTTTCTTCGTAACAGTATAAGTGACCATCGGCGGCGATAATAGAACCTTTGTTAATCCATTCCTGCTCATACTTTACAGAACCATCATTCCAATCCAGGCAAACCCATTTTCCCATGCCATTATTTAACCAGTTAGATCCATAAATGTAATTGCCTACTTTTACTACTCCTCCATGATGGTTATCGAGTATTTTATCCGACCACGCCAGCGAAACAGAAGTACCATCAGGAGCTAACCGAAGCATTACCCCTGCATGGTTATATCCACTGGTAACATATATATTTCCGTCAAAATATACCGGGGTAGTTGCATTATTGTTTCGACCTTCGGTACCGGCAAACTTGCTAAAATCGAATTTCCAGATCAATTTTCCATCTATAGGGGAAACTCCAACTATATAGCTTTTTGTGACAGCAACAATTTGTTTTTTCCCGTTATGTTCTATTAAAACAGGTGAGCTGTATGCAGGAGCATCATTTAAAGATTCCGCTGTCCAAACTGTTGTTCCGGTTGCCTTATCCAATGCAACCATAGATGCTTTTTCGCCTCCGGTTATGAAAATCGCATTGTTTTCAGCTAAAAGAATTGATTCAGCATGCCCCCAGTTTCCATTCACTCCCTGAAATTTTTCCAATGCATCTACTTTCCAGAAAACTTTTCCATCGTTTGCATCTAAACAAGCAATATCTCCATTTCCGCTTGATACATAAATACGCTCATTTTCAATTGTTGGGGTAGCACGACTCTCCGAATAAGAACCTCCCCAGGCTTTACCAAATGGAACTTGCCATTTTAGTTTTCCCTGGTAATCGAGCGCGATCAGTATTTCTTCATCATTCAAAACACCAGTTGTATAAAGCATAGTTGTGCCAATTGCCACCGAAGAATTTCCTTTAGGAAGGTTTTGAGCAGACCAAAGCATAGAAGGTCCGGTATCGGGCCATTTTTGAAGTAAGCCGGATTCGTTGTATACTCCGGTTCTCCCTAAGCCGCGCCATTCGCTGGTAACCTGAGCATTACCAATCGTCGGAATTATGAGAATCAGTAATAAAAGCTTATAAATCAACTTCATATCAAGGATTTTATAATTTAAACATAATTGAATAAATTAGTTAAAGTGCTTAACCAAATTATAAATCGGCTACGTTTCAACACATACGATCGAATATCTGAAATTTACCCTATTCTGAAACGGTTTGGTTATTGTTGTAATAGTAATTTTTATACCAAACCGCTCTGTAACCTCCTTAGAAAGAGTAAGCCCCTCACATTTAAAACCGGCTAATTGGCTGCAATATCATATACCATCAGGGAAGTTCCATGACGTACATAAAGCTTTTTATTTGCAATTACCAAATGCGCCCAATGCTGGTTTGCCCCGAATGGAACTTTGAATGAACTAATTAAATTGAACTGAGATGCCTGAGGCTCAATAAGACCAACAGAACCGCTTTCGCCATATCCATAGAGGAGGCCATCGGCAAAAATAATATTACCGGGAGCCATCAAATTAACAGCATACAGACTTTTACCGGTTTCCCAGTCGAGACAAATAAGTTTTCGGCTCTTATCGCCGGCACCATAAATTTTACCATCAACCAATACAACCCCGCCCATGCGACTATCGAGCTGCGAATCACGCCATACTTCTGTTATGCTGCTTCCATCGTCCGAAACCTTTAACATAACGCCACCTTTGCCATATCCACTGGTGCAATATAAAAATCCATCCTTATAAACAGGAGTATTTGGATGAACTGCCCATTGATTGGTATGTTCGTGCTTCCACAAAAGGTTGCCATTTTCTGCATCAATACCTAAAATAGATGCTTCGGTATGCGTAACTATGATTTTCTTATTCCCTGCCTTAATTAATGCAGGTGAGCAATAAGCGCTTTTTTCGCCATTGCCTTTGCTTTTCCAGATTAAATTTCCTGTGGTTTTATCCAAGGCAATAATATTTGCGTCAATTCCACCCGGAGTGCATATCAGTTTATTTCCATCAATCAATAGGTTTTCGGTAACACCCCATTGAATATTCCTGCCATCGTATTTTGCGAAAAGATCAATTATCCAATTGATTTTACCATCGGAGGTATTCAGACAAACCAATTTTCCAAAGGCACTTTCAATATAAACTTTATCGTTGTCAATCAATGGCGTTGACCTTGTACCATTCCAGTTTTCGGTCCATTCCGTCCCATACTCGGTTTTCCAAAGTAGTTTTCCACTTAAATCGAGCGCGTACACAAAGCCTTTATCGCCAGTCATACCAGCGGTATAGACAGCATTAGCGGTAACAGCAGCGGAGGCATGGCCATCGCCTAATTGGTCGAAATGCCAAAGTAGCTTTGGCCCTTCAGCAGGCCAGCTTTTTAACAAACCCGTTTCCTTATATATCCCATCCCTGTTAACTCCTCGCCATTGTGCATTTTGCTGGGCAGATAGGTTTATTCCGATTATTAATAATACTATTAGCAGAATATGATTTTTCATAGTTTTAGGTGTTAAAATTTGAAGTTTCTCTTTAATAAGCCAGACTAATTCAAAAACTCCCGGACTTTTTAAACACCTGCAATATATGCAAAAATTTAATGTAGCAGA
>JAIFLU010000259.1 GCA_020048915.1 Bacteroidota bacterium
CTTAAAATACGTAACTTATCTGAGAACCTATAATATATGTTATTAACAATCAAATAAATATATTAACATAGGTTTTTAGAGATACCCTTTAACAATATCAGGAGCCACGCTTCTGTTCATTGCAGTATTTGCCCAAACGCCACCAACAATAACTGGCAAGTGGAAGGGTGTTGAAGAACCCGAACGCCAAGTGGAGTTCTTCCAGGAAAAAGACGGTAGTTTTTCGGGCAAAGCAATTAACGACCAAAGCAAGGAATCGAAAAACGGTAAAGTAATTCTCAAAAACTTAACGTACGATTCGAAATCCAAAACCTTCAAAGGTAAAATGTCGCCTCCCGACAAGGATATTTCGATGGACGCTACGGTGTACTTTATTGGTAGCGACAAAATTAAGGTGGAAAGCAGTATGCTTTTTATCACCAAAAAAATTCACTTCGTTAGAATAAAATAAAACAGAAAAATATGAAACGATTAATTACAACAATATTTGCACTTGCAATATTGCTCACCAACAACGCTAAAGCACAACGTACATTTAATAATCTCGATTCGTTGCTAAGTTATGCAACGGCGCAAAGTACCACGTTACAATCGGGCGAAATTAAAATGTCGCAAGCTAAAAAAGCAAAATTAGCAGCTATTGTTGGTGTGTTAGACCCAATAGGTAGCGCATCATACAATTTTACCAACAATACAAAACAACAAACAAGCTTGTTCCCTGGCGAAACTTTTGGCGGACAACCCGGCACTTATAAAGAGGTACAGATGGGTATGCAATACAATAATAACCTCTCGAATTATAACGAAATTAAATTAATAAACGCTTCGGGCTGGATGAACTTTAAACTTGCCGCCGTAAATATTGACCTTACAAGTACCGACAATAAAATTACACAGAAAAGTTTTTACGAAAGTGTAGCTGCAACTTACTTCAATATTGTAAACTTACAGGAACAACTAAAGGCAACAGAACAAAATCTTATAGCTTCTGACTCGCTTCTGCAAATTGCTAACCATAAATATGAGCAAGGTTTGGTAAAATTACAGGATGTAAACGATACCAAAGCCAATTACATAAATACCAACGAATCGTGCAATCAGCTTAAATACCTGTTACAACAACAATACCTGGGTTTAAAGATTTTAACAGATATTCCCGAAACCGATTCAATAATTATAACACAACCGGTAGGTACCTCCACATCGGTTATGTTGCCTAAAATTGAGTACAACGACATAAATTTAAAAAGCAGCGAATTGCGCGAAAAAGCAGCTTTTGCCAGTTATAGGCAACTTCAGACAACTATTTTGCCAACGCTTTCATTTGTTAATTCTAATTCAACCCAGCAATACCCTTCAAGTGCACAAGTTTATAGTAGTTCCGACAAATGGTACAAGAGCAGTTATATCGGGCTTAAATTTTCGGTAGCAATACCTTCGGCAAATACGGTTTCGCAAAGGTACAAAGCCAAATACGACTACCAGTTATCTCAAAAAAATACCCAACACATAAAAAATAAAACAGAATTAGAATACAAACAACTGGGTATTGATTATAGTAAGGCAATTTCGCAATGGGAGTCCAATACAGAGGTTTACGAGCTTAAAAAGGAAAGCTACGAAAAAAATCTTAATCTCTATTCCGAAGGCTTATTAGGCCTCGACCAGACGCTAAATAGTTACAATGCTATGGTTAACAGTAATTACAACCGTATTTCGTCGGCAATAAATGTATTACTCGCACAATCGAAAATTGATATTAACAACAAAATAAAATAAGAATATGAAAACAAAAAATTTTACAGGAATTGTAGCCCTAATAATAATTGCTGCATCGTGCAGCAAACCAAAGCAGGAAACCAAAGCTATCCGAAAGGATGTTACCGAAACCGTTTTTGCATCGGGCACTTTAGAAGCTAACAGCACTTACGACCTTACTGCACAAACCGATGGTTATTTGGTGCAGGTTAATTTTAAAGAAGGTGATATAGTTAAAGAAGGGCAGGTTCTGGCCATTGTTGATAATAAGCAAAACGTTTTTAACAATAAAAGTGCCAATGCTTTGTACGAAATTTCGCGAAGCAACCTATCGCCCAATGCCCCTTCCATCGTCCAGGCAAAAAACGCTTCGGTGGTTGCCAAACAAAAAATGGAGAACGATTCAGTTCAGACTACCCGTTACAAAAGGCTTTTCGAAACCAACAGCGTTTCGCGCACCGAGTACGATAACATGCAGTTGCAATACCAAACCTCAAAAGCAAATTACGCCAACTCGGTGGCAAACTACAATTTGGTAGAACAACAAGCCGAACAGCAGGTTATTATTAACGAAGCTCAAAAAAACGTAAATAAAAACCTGAGCGGAAACAACGAAATATCTGCCGTTTTCGATGGTCGGGTGTACAATAAATTTAAACAAAAAGGCGATTTTGTTCGAAAAGGCGACCTCATTGCCACCATAGGCGACCCAAATTTTATTTATGCCAAAGTAAGTATCGACGAAAGCAGCATTAGCAAAGTAAAGCTTGGTCAGGAAGCAATTATTAAGCTCAACCCTAATAAAGAAAAGACTTACAAAGGCAAGGTTGCCGAAATATTTCCATCGTTCAATGAGGCTACCCAGTCGTTTACCTGTAAACTATTCTTTACCGACTCCTTAGATTTTAGGGTAGTAAACACCCAATTGCAAAGCAATATTATTATTGGAGAAATCAAAAATGCCCTGTTAATACCTCGTAACTTCCTTCAGTATGGCGATTATGTGAATGTGAAAGGCAAAAAACAGTCGGTAAAAGTATCGGCCAGGGTAGTAAGTTCCGATTGGGTGGTTATTGAAAACGGCATCACCGAAAATGATGTGATAATCACGGAGAATATTTCCGAAAATAGTATAAATGTTTCTGAAATAAATAAATAGCCATGAAAAAAGAAAGCATAAATGTTGAAATAGCCAGGACTCACATTCGTACGCGTCGTAAACAAACTATTGTGGCAGCACTTGGCGTTACCATAGGGTTAAGTATGTACATTTTTTCGTCGTCGCTTATGAGTGGCTTTAGTAAATATTCAAAAACCGAAATGGCAAAAACCATTGCCCATGTTAAAGTTTACAAAGAAGACCAAATAAGCAAGCCCCTTTATAATTATGCCGATTCGGGAATGGTACTTATTTCAAATCCCAGAACGGTAACCGAATCGAAAAATATTAACGATCCCTATACCCTGCTCGATAAAATACGGCAACAGAAATATGTTACTTACGCAGCCCCGCAGGTAAATGTGGATATGTTTTATAACAATGGCGAATCGCAGCTCAAGGGAATTGGTAGTGGGGTAATAATTGCCGATGCCGATGCCATGTTCAATATCCAAAGCACCATGCTTGCAGGTAATTTACAGGCAATAGCCACCAACCTCGATGCAGTGATTATAGGTAAAGGCGTTGCCGAAAAAATGAACGTAGGGCTCGACGATAACATTACCATAAGCTCCTCACAAGGAATTGTAAAGGTGATGAAAATTGCGGGAATTTTTACCACCGGCAATAAATCCATCGACGAATCGAAGTGCTATATACACATAAGCACTGCTCAGCAGTTTCTTAAAAAAGGAGCTACCTACATTACGGAAATTTATGCCAATATAATTGACGATGATAAATCGATTTACTATGCCAATCAATTGCAGCAGCTTACCGAGTACAAAGTGGAAGGTTGGGAAACCACTTATGCCGACACTTTGTCGGGCGACAAGATTCGTTCGATAATGGGCGCAATAATACCTACGGTAATTTTGTTGGTAGCAGGTTTTGGAATCTACAATATCCTTAACATGACCATCATTCAAAAAATGAACGACATTGCCATTCTCAAAGCAACCGGATTTGCAGGAAAGGACATTATCCGGATTTTTGTGATGGAAGCCGTTATAATGGGCATTATTGGTACCGGGTTGGGGTTGGGTATTGGCGCAGGGCTAATCAAAGTACTTCAACACGTATGGGTGGGTGGACCTTCGGGATATTTCCCAATTTATTACAAATTAAGTGTGTTTGTGAGCGCCGCAATTATGGGTATGGTTATTACGGTAGGTGCAGGTTTTTTCCCAGCTTTAAAAGCATCGAGGGTTGACCCTGTTGATATTTTTAGGAAATAAATAAAAAGCATGGTGACTGAGCGAGCGAAGTCGAAGTTACAACCAATGTTTCATATTTAAAAGTAAACAACAAAATGAAAAAAGATATTATACTAAGCACAAAAGGTATAGGCAAATACTTTTACGAGCCAGTAAAATTTAAAGCCATTGACGATATAAGTTTCGAAGCATATAAAGGAGAATTTTTAACGCTGGTTGGCAAAAGCGGTTGTGGCAAATCTACCCTTTTATATTGCCTTAGCACTATGGATACCGCCTACGAAGGTCAACTATACATAGGCAACGAATTAATAACTGGCAAAAAAACCGATGAGTTAGCCGCTATTCGCAACCGAAGTATTGGCTTTGTGTTTCAGTTTCACTACCTGTTACCCGAGTTTTCGTGCCTGAAAAATGTAATGATTCCTGCACAAAAGTTAGGCAAATACAGTTATGCCGAAATAGAAGAACGCGCCTATCAAAAATTAGAAGCTTTAGGCTTAAAAGACCAAGCACTTAAACCTGCATCGAAACTGAGTGGTGGGCAACAACAGCGCGTTTCCATTGCTCGTGCCCTCATTAACGACCCCGATATTATTATGGGCGACGAACCAACTGGAAATCTTGACAGTAAAAACACTGCTATAGTTTTCGATATTTTTAAACAGATAGCCCACGAATACGGCCAAACCATTATTGCTGTAACGCACGATACCGATTTTGCAAAAGCCAGCGACCGCACAATTGAGTTAGCCGATGGTAAAATTATTAGTCACGATTTGAAGTTCGAATAGCTAGTAAAATCGTGTGTTCTAATATTAGGATGGGGCTTTGCCTTATCCTTTTTTTTACAAAAAATTTAGCATTGGTTATTGGAAAACTCCTCGCCCTTTTAACCCTCATTTTGTCCATTTCAACCGATAGTTCATTTTAGAGTCAATCCATTGTCAGCATCTTTGCGGTATAAATTTTAAATTCAACAATTATGAGATTCAACTATTTTTTAAGATGGACATTTCTAATAATAGGCTTCCTATTTGTTTCATCAGCATATTCTCAAACAAAATTTACGTTAAGCGGCAGTATTAAAGACAAAAAAAATGGAGAACAGCTTACAGGGGCAAACGTAATTGTTAAAGAAATACCTGCAACTGGCACTGCAGCAAACGAATATGGTTTTTACTCCTTAACACTCCCCCAGGGTAAATACACTATTATTTACAAATACATTAGTTACAATACCGATACGGTTTCAATTGTGCTCGACAAGAATGTAAAATTGGATATGCTTCTTTCCGATGCCTCAACACAATTGCAAGAGGTGGTTGTTTCGACCCGTCGTAAAGACGAAAATGTTCGGTCTGTTAATTCGGGGATTGAAAAAATAAACCCCAAAGAAGTTGCTAAAATTCCAGTGTTAATGGGAGAAAAGGATTTGGTAAAATCTATTCAGCTTTTGCCGGGTGTTAAAAATGCCGGCGAAGGCAATAGCGGTTTTTTTGTTCGTGGTGGGGCGGGCGACCAGAACCTTATATTACTTGACGAAGCTCCCGTTTACAACGCTTCACACCTATTGGGCTTTTTCTCGACCTTTAATTCCGATGCTATTCGTGATGCTACGCTTTACAAAGGCACTCAACCTGCTCAGCATGGTGGCCGTCTTTCGTCGGTGCTCGACCTGAAAATGAATGAAGGTAATAACCAAAAATTCTCCGTTGGCGGAGGCATTGGGCTCATTTCATCGCGGTTAAATGTGGAAGGTCCTTTGGGCAGCGACAGGGGTTCGTTCCTTGTAACTGGCCGACGCACTTATGCCGACATGTTTTTACTGCTCTCGAAAGATGAAGATACTCGCAAAAGTTCACTGTACTTTTACGATCTTAACCTAAAAGCCAATTACAAAATATCGGATAAGGACCGCATTTATATTTCGGGATATGGTGGCAGAGACAAACTGGGAGTGGGTGACGCCGTTGGAATCGACTGGGGAAATTACACTTCTACCATTCGTTGGAACCACATTATTAACGATAAACTTTTCTCGAACACCTCGGTAATTTACAGTAATTACGATTACAATATAATGGTTAACACCAGCGACGATGAAATTACTATACTGTCGCGCATTCGTGATTACAATGCAAAACAGGAATTTCAATACTATGCCAGCCCCCGTAATACCATTCGTTTTGGGTTTAACTCGATCTATCACGAAATAACTCCGGGTAAATTAGAATCATCAACATCGTCTACCAACTTCGAAAATCGCTTTGCATGGGAGAATGCTGCGTTTGTAAGTAATGATTTTAAACTATCGGAAAAACTAAATATAAATGCTGGCTTACGACTTTCGTCGTTTGCCGTGCTGGGTAAAGGCGATTTTTATACGGTAAACAACAAACTCGAAGTTACCGACACTACAACTTATAAAAGTGGTGAGTTTGTGAAGAATTATATGAATCTAGAGCCCCGACTTGCAGTAAATTATATGCTTACCTCTTCGTCGTCATTAAAGGCCGGATATTTCCGCAATACACAAAATATGCACCTGATTTCAAACTCTACCTCATCAAACCCAACCGATAAATGGGTTCCGAGTAGCAACATCATAAAACCCGAAATTGCCGACCAAATTTCGCTGGGGTACTTTAAAAATTTTGCCGACAACAAATATGAATTTAGTGTTGAAAGTTATTATAAATGGATGCAAAACCAAATTGACTATAAAGATGGCGCCGAAGTACTACAACCTAAAGCCATTGAAACACAATTGCTGTTTGGCAAAGGCAGGGCTTATGGTTTAGAATTTTTGGTAAAGAAGAAGGAAGGTCGCTTTACAGGCTGGGTTGGCTATACGCTATCGCGAACCGAAAAGAAAATTGACGGAATTAACCAAAGCAATTGGTACGCTGCAAAGCAAGACCGAACGCACGATATTACCATTGTGGGTATGTACGATTTAACTAAAAAATGGAGCGTTTCGGCATTGTGGACCTACTATACAGGAAATGCTGTAACATTTCCCAGCGGTAAATATTATATCGATGGCAAAGTAGTTTGGCTCTATACCGACCGCAATGGCTACCGCATGCCCGACTACCACCGCCTCGATCTGGGTGCTACCTGTAAACTTAAAGATACCCCCAGATATTCGTCCGATTTAACATTTAGCCTTTACAATGCATATGGTCGCGAAAATGCTTATACTATCGATTTTAGAGAAAGTGAGTCCGACCCTTCAAAAACCGAAGTGGTACAAACCACCTTGTTCCGATGGATTCCTTCCATAACATGGAATTTTAAATTTTAACTTCTAATAAAAGAATGAATATGAGAACAAAAGCAATATATAGCATCGTTTTAATCGCAGCAATTATTTTATCGTCGTGCGAAAAAGTAATTGATTACGAATTAAACACCACCACTCCCAAATTAGTAATTGAAGCTAATTTAACGAACAATCCCGACTATTCGGCTGTAACACTAAGCAAGTCGAAAAATTTCACCGACAATAACACGTTTGAAGCCGTAAGCAACGCCTTAGTAATTATTACTGACAATGCTGGAAACGCCGACACATTGAAAGAAACACAGCCTGGTACTTACAAACCCTTAAACATGGTGGGCGTGCCCGGTCGAACCTATTACCTTACTGTAAAAACCGATGACGAGGTTTACACCGCCGAATCGCAAATGCCTAATACGGTGAGCTTCGATAGCATAAGTTTTAATAGCATTAACAGGTTTGGCGAAATCACAATTTTCCCAGCACCTCATTATCAAGACCCAGCAAATGAAAATAATTACTATCGTTTTCTGGAATATGTTAATGGAGAACGCTCAACATCAATATTTATCAGTAACGACTTGTTATACGATGGTCAGTATGTAAACCAATCGCTTCGAAGTTTCTCTGACGAATTAAATATTGAACCCGGCAAAACGGTTGAAATCCTAATGATGACTATTGATGCAAATGTATACCAGTATTTCAATTCGCTCTCGCAAATTAGTGGTGGAGGTGGTCCCAATCAATCAGGCACTCCCGCGAATCCGTTAACAAATATAAGCGGTGGTGCATTGGGTTACTTTAGTTCCTGTACCATTCAGAAAAAATCAACCATTGCTTTTTAGCTCTTGCTATTATGAAGGTTTACGTTAGCTCTGTTATAAAAAAGATCTGGAATTATCTCAATATGCCTGAAGTTGCTCTACTTTTAGTCATTATTCCGGTTGGCTTTATTGTTTCATTTATTATCTATTACGAACATCAAAGCTATTATCCTTCCAATCTAATTAGGATTTCAATATACGGTGAAATTAATAAAAATCTCAAAAAACAGATGCTTTTGGAGATTGAGGAGGAATTGAAAAAAAATAATCTTGAGTTCGTGATTAAAGCCGATACCACTGCAAATGAATTATTTATTTATCAACCAAATGCTCCCAACAGGCAAATAGGTGAATAGTTCATAAACATAGGAAGGATGGCATTTAAAAATCTTGAAGAGAAAAAAAAGAATATTCATTGCATTAAAGGTTTTTTCTATGTTTCATGTGAGTGATAGAGGAGGTACTATTGGTGTTAAAGCAATGGTAATTTTCGGCTTATCTAATTGTTTGATATTTTTTAAACCTAAAAATGAATTTACTGGACAGGAAAGCGCGATAAAGTTTTTCAAAGAAATAATATCTTACTTTTACAGCAAGCTCATATGTTTTGTAAAAGTTTTCAATATCAAAAGTAAAACACCCTAATGGTAGCGACAAATCACAACGAAATTACCTTTTAAATGAATTAAACAAACTCGAATTATTCTTTGCCGAAAATCTTGAATTCTACCATTATTTGCACAACAAGCTGGCTTTCCTTGACGATAAATACTTTGTCAGTGGGAAACACGATTTACAACTTTGCCTCGATATATTTTATTTCGATATCGCCCCTAACTTCTCTACCAGCCACGATTTTAAAGTAGCCCCAATAATGGCTAACGATTTGCTTTGTGCCTATTTAAAAACTGGACTATCACTGATAGAACGTAACAAACGAACTGATACTATCTGGAAAAGCAAATGTGCGTGGACCGATAAAGAAATAGCACTATTTATGGAGAATATCTTTGATTTTGACCTTGGTGATTTCTACCGTACCTACCTCGAAATAAAGAACCGACAGAACCCACCTAAATTTCTTGATACCATGCGTGCCGCATTAGTTAAGAAATTTGAAGAATAGTTCGAGTAATACCAAGATGAAACCAACTTGGTCAATATACCCCGACTATTATTGATTCTATGCGGTATCCGCTGTGAACCTCCATGTAATTTTGTGCAATACCTAAACAAAAGAAAACAAATTTGCCTCTCGTATATCATACATAAGGTTTATCCCAGATTAACAGCCACTAAAAACCATTTCTAAACTTTTCGGCAAATTATTCAGAATTTAAAAAACCAATCCTCCCTATTCAGCGTATACCCGCTTGTTACTTTTTATTATTTATTCTTTTAAAATATGAAAAAGAAAAGATCGTCTCATCTGCCTATTGCCGAATTAATTATGGTGAAAGCCGACTGGAACAGAACCTTTATTGGCTCCATAAAAAGGGATGTGGATGATAATGGCAACCATGTAATCAGAGGCGCTGTGATTATACGCGAAGGAAAGATATGGAGCGTTGCCGAATCGGAAGAACAGATAAGCAGAAACCTTGACGAACTTTGTATTTTGAAACTCGATAAGAAAATCCATTCCATTGCCGGAATCTCCTGTAAATTATGCCGACTCGATTTCTTCTTAAACTAAAACTACCTAAAATCAGCTCATAACAAGTTTTCTCATAGCAATAGAAATCATTTTCAATGGCCTTACGGGTGGTTGAAACATGCCATCCCTCCCTGTAATAACTAGCTCAAAATCAATAATAATTTATCGAAAACAACCATAACCCCTTAAAAAGAGGCAATAACATCTTGTGGAAAGAGTGCACTCCTATTTTTGGGACTAAGGAAGTTATTATCTATTTGGAAAAGAATCCAAAACACTTTACATTTATTAGCTGAAAAAGATACAAAGTATCTTTAGGTGAAAAGGTCAACAATTTTGGTGGGATCTATCTGATTGCAAACACCATTTCTCGTTTGTGCTCGGTAACCAAAATAACATAAAAATCGATAACGTATAGCATTAGAAGGTATTTCAAACATTTTGGAACTTACTAAATTGAGAGATAACATTAATGCGGTTATACAGATGTTGGCGACAATAACAAGTGCATACAGTCACTTAACAAAATATTTCATTCATATTTTCCAAAAACTAATCTTAAAACAAAAAGCCATGAAGAACTTTAATTATTTTCTAAGAATCCTTTTGGCAATCGTAATGACTATTGCTGTCTCTTGTACGAACACAGAACTAAACACAGGTAATTATTCAGATAATCTTTCTCCGGAAATTAAGACTGTTATCACAAATGAGATTATGAAATTAACAACAGATTGGGTTAATGCGCATAATAGTATGGATGCTGATAAAGCGACAGAATTATGGGATTCTTCCTCAGATCTAATGTTTGCTGAAAACGGTGAGTTTTTTGCGAATCGAGATTCAATATATGTATTTCTTAAAAATTTTTATTCAACCACCGCATCAATGAATGTAGAATGGAAACAAAGAGTTGTAGTTCCATTGTCCGCAAACAGTGCTTGCATGTCCGGATACTTTCATGCTATAGCTAAATTTAAATCCGGGGATTCATTTGATATTAATTCCATGTTCACTGGGGTTTTTGTAAGAAAAGAAAACAGATGGGTGCTTATCCATGGTCATGAATCGTTTAAGTAAATTTTATTTTCATAATAGCCACTTTCGCCAACATCATATAAATTTTATTGGGGCGGAATTGCGGACTTTAAGGTGTTTGCTTCTAATTTAGCTCTTAACGTCTCGACAAGGATGTGTTTCAAAATCCCCAACAAAAATTATATGTAACGTTGGGCAGACATTTTTATAATCGCAAAACATACAGACAATGAAGTGTCTAATTAAACTCCTTTTTATTCTGATACCATTAATTGGATTTGGACAGCCAACAAATTCCTTGAGTGAGTTATTATGGAGTAGGGTTAAAACTTGTCATTCAATGTTCGAGGATATGGATGAAGATGGATTTACTGATTTTAACAAAATCGATGATTCTCAAAATGGATATCTCATGATTTCTGGAGGTTGGCCAACATGTGGTTGTTCGTGCAGTTCAGCTGTTAGTGCATACAAAAATCAAGAGGGAAAGTATATAATTCTGCAATCGGATAAAGTTCTATGTAGTTGGGAAAGGAGAATATATTCAAACAAAGAATTAAAGGAAATTTTACCTATTAGTTTTGGGATAAATAGTTTTATATCTGGACAGATTACGGAGAAAATATCGTATCCAGTATTATTTTTAGATTTTGAAATTCCGCATATTGGCACAGATACTAAAGTTACGATTGAATTAGTCCCTTTTGGATTAAAACCCGATGGAAATGAACTATACTGTTTTGAATACAAAGAAAATGGAGGATATAGTAATTGTAAATCTATTTATAGAATAGCAGATATTGCTCAAGAAATAAAAGACGATAATACCTTAGATTATCTGGTAAAAGGTGATTTTGATAAAATTTCTAAATCAGATAATAATATTATACTAAAAGCAATTGGAGATGACGATAGCCGTTTTAAGTCTAAAGAAGAAATTCAACAGTATTTACGAGAACTTAAAAAAATCTACAATATCTACTTAATGTTAGAAACGACAGAATTAACATTAGGATGGAATCGACAAGATTCTAAATTCTTTATTAAGGATAAAGGAAACAAACCTGATAAGTTAGTATTCAAAGATTTCTTGATTAAAAACAAATATTGGAGTCCAATGTGTTAAAAATGTTTGCCAACATCATATGAATTTTATTGGGGTGGAAATTCAGTTTGGAAAGAGCATACTCCTATCAAATTCTCCCTACCCCGATAACATATTTGTAACGCTACCCGCTATTTTAGTAAGACAAACACTATTTGAATTATCTACTCAAAGATTTCAGATTTTTTGATTCCTTTAATTGCATTTTTACGGGTAACCAAGTAGATAACATAGTGAATTATGAGACCAATCCCCCAAAAAATTGCTGTAAGATGTATATAACTTATATTTTCATAATCAGACTGTAAACCAATTAGATGCCATAATTCTGCAATCAGATTACAAATTATATATGTTGCCAAATGAAACCGGAAACCAATATCATATAACGGTAAATGCAGATTATCTCTCTTACCAAATGTCCAGCCAATAATAAAAACTAAAACTCCGTAAGTGGCCGCAACTATCCAGATACTACTAAATAAACGGTTTTGAAGTACCGAACTTAATGAGAACCTGAATAAGATTGTTAATGTGAAAAGACAAATTGAAAATAACAGAAGATTTTTTGATAATGTTTTCATTGTTTTTCCTCCCTATTGATTAAATTTTTGATTCGATTATTAAAAAAAAGATTAATGTTTCGCTCAATAAAACTGTTGAGTAACTCAAGACCTAATTCGGTAAGGAAATAATATTTTCGCTCAGGGCCTTTATTTCCTTCTCCTGTTTCGAAATTAACAACACCAACATGCTGATATTTTCTAAGATTACGATAAAGACTTTGACTTTCACAAGACATTGTTTGGTTTGACTGTTCTTCAACAAAGGTTTTTATTTCATCCACATATTTTTTCCCATCTTTCAAAGAGAGAAAAATCCATAGGGTTAATTGCCCTTTTTTATATGTCTCTTCCCATGCTGACAATAATTCTGATAATGGATTATGTTTACTCATGATTTATTCTATTTGTATTAATCATCTTGTATAATACAAAGGTAATAGTATAAATTTAAGAAAAGCAAATAAATTGTATAAAAAATGATTAAAATAATCCTCATCGGCTATATACGTCATTTTGTATGCGACTTTTTAACCTAACAGCAACCTGATTCAATACCATTTGATAAGGTTGAATATTTTTGTAGTTTTGATAAGATTTCCGAAAAAGACTACAAAAGAATTAAAACTTAAAGTAATAGATAAAGTGAATGATCTCAATGATACTTATCAATTAACTTCAAATCAAAAGATTGCAATTGATATAGCTATTACCCAAATTGAAAAAGGGGAGTTCTTAACGAATGAGCAATCGAATAAAGAGATTGATGAATGGTTAAACAAGTAATTTGGGATAGTCGGCAATATCCCGTAAAATTTGAAAGAATAAAAAAAGGCAGCAGCTACATCAAATGAACTTAATAGCGTGCATAGCGCCAGATTTAAATCCACTAATGATCTTAAATGCATTGTTTAGACTAACCATAAACTACATCTTCAAAAATAGTTCTTATTTAAATTTGAGTCATGAAGCGAATAATATTTCTCTTAGCAATTTTGATACTCACAAAATCATCGTATGCACAAAAGGTACAAATAGATAGTACTAACTATCCAAAACTTGTAACCTTTAGCAGCCAGCAAGACCATGAAAATATGATGCAACAGCTGGGTATTAAAAGTCTAAGACCCGGGCCAAGCGGTAATGAAAGTGCCCCCAACCATGCAAATTACGATGAGGCATTAGCAAACCCCTGTCCGCAATTGCCCGATATACTTACTTTAAATAATGGTAACAAAGTAACTACAGCCGATATATGGTGGAAGAAACGCAGGCCAGAACTTGCGGAGGAACTGGAACAGGAAATTTACGGAAGGTTGCCTAAAAATATCCCGGATGTAAAATGGACGGTTAAAATTACCGACCGGGAATTTGTTGGCCGTACCCCCGTAATTGCGAAACAGATAATTGGACATGCCGATAATAGTGCCTATCCGTTGATTAATGTAGATATCAAAATGGTATTGGTATTGCCGGTTAATGTAAAAGGGCCGATCCCGGTTTTAATGATGTTTGGGTTTCCTTCATTGCCTTCCCCGGCCCAGCCCTTGCCGGAAGACATGGAAAAGATAAACACTGCTTTTAAAGAAATGCTGATAAAAAGCAATCCCGAAATGCAGACTATATTTGAAAAGTATCCTGCATACACCCCAATCACAAGGCTTTCTGGCCCTAATTTCTTTGCGCCCCCTACCGATGGTAATTCCCCGCCAACCGAGCAGTTACTGGCTGCAGGCTGGGGATATGTAACCCTTGATCCATCGAGTATTCAGGCCGATAATGGGGCAGGCCTTACCAGAGGTATTATTGGGTTGGTAAATAAAGGGCAATCCCGTAAACCAGACGATTGGGGCTCGCTAAGGGCCTGGTCATGGGGCGCAGCACGCGCACTGGATTACCTGGAAACAGACACCCTGGTTGATGCAAAAAAGGTCGGAATTGAAGGGGTATCGCGCTATGGAAAAGCGGCTTTGGTGACACTTGCATTTGAGCCCCGGTTTGCAGTGGGTTTAATTGGCTCATCGGGTAAAGGGGGCGCTGCATTACATCGCCGTGTATTTGGCGAAGCCGTTGAAAGCCTTACCGGATCGGGCGAATATCATTGGATGGCCGGCAATTATTTGAAGTATGGAGCCTCCGAAAGTAGTTCAGGAAGTAAAACAGGCTGCGATTTATCGGTAGACTCACACGATCTGATAGCACTTTGTGCACCTCGCCTTACATTTATTAGTTATGGCATACCCGAAAAAGGCGATGCAAAATGGCTTGACCAAACGGGAAGTTATATGGCTACCGTTGCCGCAGGCTCCGTTTTTAAATTTTTAGGCGCAAAAGATTTGGGTGTTTCGAATGACTACCTGAAGGAAAAAATGCCTCCGGTGCTTACCGGTTTGTTAGATGGGCAATTAGTATGGCGGCAGCACGATGGCGGACATACGGATGCTCCCAACTTTCAATTTTTTATACCCTGGGCAAGTAAAATGTTAAAATACAATAGAACGCCATTACAATAATTTAGAAACATACTAAAAAACATATTCATGAGCTCAAAATAATCTGTTACTGATGAGATAGTTCAGCGAATGAAACCTATAAGCAACTCAAAACAAATGGACATATTAACCATACAAACCTATTTTCAAACGGCCTTTCAAATATCAATACTCAAAGAAAAACAATCTCCTGACAATTGGTGGGATTTAACCGGAGTTCGCAATTTGCATGAACGGCTAAAAATGTTCAAACAGGTTTTGTTTCTGATATTCATTGTATTTTCATTTCCTGCCGGAGTAGGTTTTTCTCAAACAGCAGGTCCGCTTTTGAATTATGAGATATCAATCCCTCAACCGGCATCCCATACCTATCAAATAAACCTTCGCACCAGCGGATGGAATGAGGATACCCTCCAATTCAAAATGCCAAACTGGATGCCAGGTTACTACCAAATGATGGAATACTCCAAAACAGTCGAAGGAATGTTAGCCAAAGACATGAATGAAAACAACATCTCAGTTGAAAAGATAAACGATAATACCTGGAGCATTGCCGGTATCAAAAACAAATCGTTTATTGTTAGTTATACCATACGTACAAACAGGCAATTCGTGGCAAACAGTTATGTGGATAATACCCATGCTTACCTGATCCCCGAAAATAGTTTTCTGTATGTGGAAGGATTCCTTCAAACTCCGGTTTCGGTTAAGATCGTTATGAATCCTGAATGGAAGAAAATTGCAACCGGACTGGAAACGGTTGCTGGTAAATCAAATGAATTTATGGCTTCAGATTTCGATATACTATACGATTGCCCCATCCTTATCGGAAATTTGGAAGAGCTGCCTTCTTTTAGGGTAAAGGGAATTGAGCACCGGTTTATTGGCTATGCAATGGGCGATTTCGATCGGGTACTTTTCATGGACAATTTAAAAAAAGTAGTTGAAACAGCCGTTACTTTAATGGGCGATATTCCTTATAAACAGTATACTTTTATTGGTATTGGCCCGGGACGTGGAGGAATAGAACACTTAAACAATACCACCATTAGCTTTGATGGCAGCGGGCTAAATACACCCAATGGCTTAACCCGAATGATGAGTTTCATTGGCCACGAATACTTTCACCACTACAATGTAAAACGGATCAGGCCATTTGAACTGGGGCCTTTTGATTACGACCGGGGAAATAAAACAAATCAGCTTTGGGTGAGCGAAGGGTTGACTGTTTATTATGAGTACCTTATTGTAAAAAGAGCCGGACTCATGGATTCACAAACTTTGTTTTCTCAATTCGATGAAAATATAAATGCTGTTGAAAATAATCCGGGGCGGTTATATCAGTCGTTAGCACAGGCAAGTTACAATACATGGAATGATGGCCCGTTTGGGACTCAAGGAGTAGAACCGGGTAAATCAATCTCGTATTACGATAAAGGGCCGGTGGTGGGGCTGTTTTTAGATTTGGAAATCCGCAATGCCACCAATAATAAAAAGTCGCTCGACGATGTAATGCGCTTGCTATACTGGAAATATTATAAGCAGGAGCAGCGCGGATTTACTGAGGCTGAGTTTCAACAAGCATGTGAACAGGTAGCCGGAATTCCCTTAACATCGTTATTCGAATATGTCTACACCACCAAGGAACTCGACTATGCCAAATATTTAGGGTATGTGGGATTGAAAATCGACAAGCAAACCGACGACCCAAGCGATAGCAAAAAAACACAGAAACGAATGATTAGTCGTATCGAATACCCTACCCCTTTGCAAGCTGCAATATTAAACTCGTGGTTAGGGGAATAAACCAATATGACTATCTGCGAGCTAACGCAAGCTTTTAGTGCTTGCTTAATTCCTGCAACGCTTTGCAAACACGAGCCGACTAACCAATAAAATCGCTTAAAAAGTTAATGGAGTATATGCCTTTATGATGGCATAAATTTTGAGCAAAAAGAACCGGATATGTAAAACCTTTTTCCAAAGAGCCTTCCGCTATTTACGACCTATTGAAAGCTTTTGGATATAAAATTTCTTACAACTGAATTCCTTGAAAATTTATACTCCATCCCTATGAGAACAGCTTTTGTAATTTTACTGATCTTGTCTGCTTCAATAGCTCAAAGCCAAATATTTAAAGGTACGGTATATGATAAGTCGACCGATAGTACATTAAGTTATGCAATAATCTATATCAGCGGAACATCCATTGGAACCGCCGCCGATAAGCATGGTAACTTTGCACTCGATGTTTCGGGATACGCTTCCATGCCAATAACCATAAGCCTTATTGGCTATTACTCGTTTACATTATCCGAACATAGCAGCACTAAAAGCTATGATATCTATCTTTCTCCCAAGATCAAAGAATTAAACGAGGTGGTAGTAACAGCAAAAAATGGAAACAGGGAAACGTATATGCGAATATTTAGGAGAGAATTCCTGGGCGAATCCAATAATGCTATGGAGTGCGATATTTTGAATGAAAAAGATCTTCGTTTTGTTTATTATGCCGATAGCAGCACATTAAGGGCATATTCCCTGCAACCAATTCTTATTCATAATAAAGCCCTGGGTTATACCATTACGTATTACCTCGATAAATTCAAATATACGCGCAAAAGTGGCGCTTTTGGTGAATATATGATAACATTCATTGTGCTGGGGAACTATTTAATTAAAGATGAGATATTAACACTAACTGATACCGAAAAGCGAAAAACAGAAGAACGGAGAAAAAAAGCTTATTTGGGATCGCGGATGCATTTTTTCAGGTTACTTCATCAGGGAAACCTATCACAAATCGGAAATTATAACATTTCGCTTTCAGATGATCCGGCTGTTTCAAAAGGATTTCTAATTGGGTCGAAAACACCTGTAAAAGCTGACTCACTTGTGATTCGGCAGGATAGCAGTTCCAGTTACTTAAGAGATGAAGGGGCATTAAATGTGAAGTTCCGATTAAAATATTCCAAACTAACTATAAAAATGGATTCGGTTTACTTTCAGAAAAATGGATATTTTGATCCCCTTGAAATCTGGTTTGAAGGAGAAATGTCTAAACAACGAATAGGCGATCTTTTGCCGTTCGAATATTTTCTAAAATAAAAAGTCACCAATAAACTAGTCTTACCAATGTTTAGCTTTTCAACTAGGAAGCCAATATTTCTAAATATATGAAAGTGTCCAATTGAAAATATAATAAAAAACTAATATTATCGGTTGGAAATCTGACCACCCACAAATTTGGATTGGGGAAAAACTAACGAGAGTATGTCTACAGGATTTTTTTGACTTTTTTATTTATTTTGTATATTTAGTGCAATCTTATATTAACTCATAAAAAATAGTGAAATGGGAAAGTATGTTATTAAAAAAGGTAAAAACAACGAGTATTATTTCAGTTTAAAAGCTGATAACGGTCAGGTCATTCTATCAAGTGAAGGATATTCTTCAAAATCGGCATGTGAAAACGGCATTGATTCTGTGAAAAAAAACTCGCCCGATGATGGAAAGTACGAGCGGAAAAAATCTACCAATGGCAAACACCACTTTAACCTAAAAGCAGGTAATAATCAGATTATTGGGAAAAGTGAAATGTATGAATCTGAAGCAGGTATGAATAATGGCATAGAGTCAGTAAAGAAGAATGGGCCAAGTTCAACTATTATTGAAGAATAATTTAATTGAAAATCAAAAAAGGGGAGTCGAAAATTAAACTATTCCCCTTTTGTTTTTTATGCAACTTTACCATCCCAGCTTTTATTGAGAATGTTTGGGAAAGCCTCTATTTTTAAAGATAGTCCGTCTACTTTGATTCCTTTCCTGTCAGAAATAATTTGCATACCATTATTCAATAGACCTTGGAGCCCATTCGCATCTGTTTATCAGCCAGACTTGCTCAGTTTTGAATTACTCATTTCATATTGATGAAGTTTATCCTGTCTGGAGGGAAGTTTACAATAAACCTAAAAAAAGCCCGAGCATCATTGCACATGCAATACTGGCTTTGTATCGAAAGCATTTGCTGACTTTTATCACTGTAAAAACTAGCAAAAACAGAGCATACTATCAGATCCAAACTGGTTGTTAATTCCAAATCGATTTCCGGTTTTAGTAAGAATCCACGCTTATCAGAAATTTACACCAAAGTCATGCTCTTTTTTATAGTTTATTTGTATTATTAACGTTTTCTGACCAAGCTGACAGATAAACACAGAAAATAAGTACGATGATAGATTTCTTGTTAAGCCAAAAGACGAACAGATTGGTATATTTCTTAATTAGTCCTTTGCTTTTAATTGTTCTGTCTCCTTCAATTTTTATGTCCATTAGTAATGCGCAAAAGGCCTTCGTTCTCCTGCTTTTTATTATCTGGATACAAGGATGTTTATTTTTTTTCTGACGTTTGGAATAGGAAGAAAAGTGACGCGAGTAGAAAATCGCCGATTTAATTGTGTCAAGATTGAAACATATTCTATTCATTGTTTATTCGATTTCTTATTGTTTTCAATAATAATATTCGCATTGATATATGGCGAATTAACCAATGTTTTCAATTTTGATTTATTTCTCGGATATATAGCTTTTTTTATTTCCGGGTTTTTAAGGGCAAAATCATTTTCAAAATTGCTAGTTTCGCTGGAACTTGAGAAAGAAATTAGTCTTAAGGATTATTTATTGTCAATTTATTTAGTGCTAAACCCAATAATCGGAATTTGGAATATTCACTCACGGATCATGCATTTATCTAAGGAATAAAAAAACCTGTAACAGATCTTAACCAAACCAATAATTCAACAAACAACTTAACCTCATGAAAAAGCCCTCCATTGTATATTGGATGAACGGAATTTTATTGTTCAGATTGATACTGGTAATGCTTATCGTTGTTACTGCAATAGTCCTATTATATGTACATCCTGAAAGTGGTTTTTTTGCCGGGTTCGCTAAAGGAGTTTTAAATAAGATTGATGTGGAAGATCCTTATAATAACCAGCCATATGCTATTGGCCAACTTACTGCTTTATTTCTGTTTCCTGCATTGGCAGCTTTTTCTGAACTAATGTTCTTGAATAAAAGAAAAAGCATGGGATTTTGGATTGCATTTACAATTGAGGTTTTATTAATTATTGGCAATCGGGGATTTCCTTTTTTCTCAATTGTGATCTTTATTCTTGCAATGAATAAATCCACACGATTATATATGAGTGGCAAAAATCAGGAAATAGCTACCCCTGATTTGATTGATAGTGATATTGAATAGGCTGGATTTTAGCAAATTGAATGTAAGGCAAATTTTTTATACCCTGTTTAACATCATTCCATCATTCTCAATCATCTGGCATTTGTAAATTCCGTAACACCAACTTTTTATTATCTTGCATGTGCTATTGAATGCTACTGAATTATGGAAAAGATTAAATCACTTCTTGATCATATTAGAGCCCTGGAATCGGAGTTGCAAACCATTAACGACGAAATTGAAAACGAAAAGGGTAGCTTCTTTAATACCATTGTTGAAAATTCTCCGGGCTTTATTTCCATTGTTCAAGAAAATAAATTTGTCTTTATTAATTCTGCGGGCTTGCAACTGTTAGGCCTGGAAAAGACAGCCCCCGTAATTGGATATGAAATATTTGATTTTTTCCATTCCGAAAATCGTGTTGAACTTGAAAAACAACTTCAATCCGCTTTAAATAAAGAAAAAAGAAAGCCTGTAATTGTCAAAATGCTTCATAAAAAGCTTTCCTGGTTCGATGTCGAATTAAGTTCCACTTCATTTAATTACAATCGCGAACCATCCATTTTACTGATATGCCGGGATGTTACCCACGAATACGAGAGCATAAGAATATCGCAGCAGGAAGAAAAACTACGAACCGATATCCTGAATTCATTCGATGAATTAATTGCTTTTTACGAGCCCGATCATAAAATAAAATGGCTGAACAATTCGGCAAAAAAACAATTGGGAATTGAAGATAATTCCTACATCGGAAAGCAATGCTATAAAGTTTGGTATAACTCCTCCGATCCCTGCAAAAGCTGTCCGGTAGTGGATGTAAGCTACGAATCTTCCGAACGGATTACCACCCGTGGCGATAAAAGAAGCTGGCTGGTAAGGCACACCCCGTTAGTCGATTCTGCCGGAAAAATAAGCGGATACATAGAATTCAGCTCCGATATAACCGTTAAGCTAGAGCTCGAATCGGAGCTTAAAAAAAGTAGGGAGCGCTTACAAAAAGCGGAAGTAGTTGCATCGCTGGCGCACTTTGAGCACGACATCGAAAAAAACTTGAAATTATGGTCACCAGGGGCCTACCCTATTCTAGGTTTGCCCCATAATGAAGATTACCTGAAAAATGTAGACTTCCTGAGTAACCTTCATTCCGACGATGCTGAGCGAGCGTCTTCGCTGCTTGAGAAAGCCTATCGGGAAGAATTAGGGTTTGACCTGGTTTACAGAATTATTGATTCGAATGGAATCGAAAAAACGTTGCATGGCATTGGTGAAGTGCAGAAAGGTAAACATGGAAGCAGAAAATTTTTTGGTACCATGCAGGATATTACCCATATTCTGAAACTTAAAAAGAAATTAGCTGAAGAGGAAGATAAATATAAAAAACTGGCCGATTTCTCACCTATGGGAATTTGCATTGGAGACGATTGCAGCATTAATTACATGAACGATACACTCCTGCATACTTTAGGCTACAATTCTGTGGAAGAACTCTCCCGGTCAGGAATCGAAAACATCCTGTTTCCGGAAGATATGCATATCGTGACCCACATTCTTAAACATTTTAAGGAAGGAACTATTAATTTCCCGGAAAAAAAAGTGGTCAGAATTGTTCGGAAAGATGAGTCAATCAGGCATTTAGAAATATTTGTCACCGATTGTACCATTGATAATAAATTATACCTTCAAGCTATTACCCAGGATATTACAGCCGAAATGGAAATAGAACATATCCGGAAAAAGCTGGCTGCCGATGCTTTATATATCAATCAGAAAAATAAAATTACCCTGGAGATTCGCAACGAACTCGATAAAATTATTTCTACCCAAAAAGGAATTCCTAAAAACACCTTTCAAAAAATATACGATATCATTGGTTCGTATGAGCGATTAGATGATGATTGGCAAATACTAAAAACACATTTCGAACAAATTCATCCAAACTTTTTTACGCGCTTAAACCAGGAATATCCGTGCTTATCGGTAAACGACATCAAGCACTGTGCCTGTATAAAGTTAAATTTTGACACCAAAGAAACAGCCCGGTTTTTTAATGTGAAACCCGATTCCATCCAAATGTCGCGTGTAAGATTAAAAAAGAAATTGGTTCTCTCCGAAACTACCGATCTACGAAGCTTTATCCTCAATTTTTAAGATCATTTTGTAGACTACACCTAACTCAAAGTAAGTTTAAAGGAAAGATTTGATGTGCTGGTAAACGTTTGCAACGCGTGCCAAATAAATTGCACCCAACAACCTCGCGTCAGCGCTTTAAACGATTTTATTCGTTTGGTAATACATTTGTAACACCTTATATTACTTATTTACAATTAATTAAATTTTACATTCGTCCATATTTTTTTACTCAAACTAACAAAAAATGGATACTAACATCGATCTGACATTAGTGGATTGGTCCAGGGCGCAGTTCGCCCTAACAGCCATGTATCACTGGATTTTTGTCCCCCTTACACTGGGGTTAGGTTTTTTGGTTGCCTTTATGGAAACCATGTATGTAAAAACAGGAGATCCGGAATGGAAACGGATTACCAAATTCTGGATGACACTCTTTGGTATCAACTTCGCCATTGGAGTCGCCACCGGTATCATTCTCGAATTTCAATTTGGTACCAACTGGTCAAATTATTCGTGGTTTGTAGGCGACATTTTTGGAGCGCCACTGGCTGTCGAAGGAATCCTGGCTTTTTTCATGGAATCTACCTTTATTGCCATCATGTTTTTTGGTTGGAATAAGGTGAGTAAAAAATCGCACTTATTTGCCACCTGGCTTACAGCTATCGGGGCTAACCTATCCGCGCTATGGATACTTGTGGCAAACGCCTGGATGCAGTTCCCTGCCGGTATGCATTTTAATCCCGACACCGCCCGAAACGAAATGGTCAATTTCTGGGAAGTCCTATTCTCACCATTTGCCATCAACAAATTTTTACATACCATCTCCTCCGGATTTGTATTAGCATCGGTATTTGTAGTAGGTATTTCGGCATGGTTCCTTCTAAAGAAACGCGAAATCGTATTTGCCAAAAAAAGTATTGTTGTTGCCGCCGTTTTCGGAATAATCTCTTCTGTTTACCTGGCTTTTACCGGTGATGGTTCTGCCCGTCTCGTTGCCAATAAGCAACCTATGAAATTTGCAGCATTTGAAGGATTATACAATGGACATGTTGGAGTTCCTATAACTGCTTTTGGAGTAGTTTCAGGTCAGCAGAATGAAAAAGAAAATTATCTTCCCAACATAACCGTCAAAATTGAAATTCCTAACCTGCTTAGCTACCTGGCTTACCTTGATCCGAATGCCTATGTTCCAGGAATTAACGACTTAATTAATGGAAACCCCGAGCAGGGCATTATGTCGGCAAAGGAAAAAATTGAACGGGGCAAATTAGCTCGCCAGACTTTCAAAGAATTTAGGTTAGCAAAGTCTCAAAAAGATAGTATAAAGTATGCTGAATTGAAAACAAAAATGCTTGATAAGTCCTTTCAGGAAAACTATTTCAAATATTTCGGCTATAGTTTTATTAATTCCCCTAATGAGCTGATCCCAAGCATACCTCTGACTTTTTATAGTTTCCGGATAATGATATTCCTTGGATTTTATTTTATCCTTTTCTTTATTCTGGTACTCATTTTTACATTTAAAAATAACATTGAAAATAAAAAATGGTTCCTGAGGTTGGCAATTATTAGTATACCGCTGGCCTATATAGCCGGTCAGGCCGGATGGATTGTCGCCGAAGTAGGTCGTCAACCCTGGGTTATTCAGGATTATCTCCCCACCATGGCAGCCGTTTCGCACATTAGCAGTTCTGCTGTTCAGGTAACATTCTGGCTTTTCGGTCTCATCTTTACAGCTTTATTAATTGCTGAGATAAAAATTATGACTACACAAATAAAAAACGGACCCAAAATATAAGGAGGAAGAAATTATGTTTGAATCATTATCACAACTCGCACTCCAGCATTACTGGTGGATCATTATATCTACACTTGCCGGACTCCTGGTTTTTCTATTGTTTGTTCAGGGTGGGCAAACGTTAATTTACACACTGGGGAAAACCGCTCAGGAACAAACCATCCTGGTTAACTCTCTGGGTCGCAAATGGGAATTTACGTTTACCGTTTTGGTGGTTTTTGGTGCAGGATTTTTTGCTTCGTTCCCGCTATTTTACTCTACCAGTTTTGGTGGCGCTTACTGGGTTTGGATGGCTATCTTATTCTGTTTTGTATTACAAGCCTTTTCATACGAATACCGCAGTAAACCAAACAATTTCCTGGGAAAACGTACGTTTGAAATTTTTCTGCTGATTAATGGATTTGGGGGAACTGTTCTCTTGGGAACCGCTGTAGCAACTTTATTCACCGGTGCTAACTTCTCCATATCGATGGATAACCTGGCAAATGAGCAAAATTTTATAATCTCGCAATGGACAAATGCTGCACATGGATTGGAAGCGGTTTTAGACCTTCGTAACCTGGCGCTTGGACTGGCTGTTTTCTTTCTTGCCCGGGTATTAGCCCTGCTCTATTTTGCCAATAATGTTGATCAGGCTGCCATTAACGAACGAGTTAAAAAACAATTGTTAATTAATGCCATTCCGTTTGTGTTTTTTTTCCTGGCATTTGTAATCAGCATTTTCCTATCCAAAGGATATGCATATGATCCCAATACCAAAGTAGTATTTATGGAAAAATTCAAATACTTTAAAAACCTGATTGAGATGCCTGTTGCCGGATTACTATTTCTGGTTGGTGTTTTAATGGTGTTGGGAGGAATTGCATTAAACCTATTGAAAGGATCGGATAAAGGAATTTGGTATTCCGGAATTGGTACGATTGTAACTGTGTTTACATTGTTTATTATTCTTGGCTTTAACAATACCGCTTTTTATCCTTCGCAATACGATCTGCAAAGCAGTATAACCATCGAGAACGGATCTTCCAGCCATTATACATTAACTGCTATGAGCTATGTGAGTTTGTTTGTACCCGTGGTGGCAGTTTATATGTTTTTTGCCTGGAAAGCGATTAACAACAAAAAAATTGACGTTGCCGAAATCGAAAGCGAATCGCATGTTTATTAAACTCTAAAAATTTAACTTATGTACCTGCACGAAATAATTTGGTTTTTAAGCTGGCCGGTTCTCATTGCTGTATCTTACTTTGCAATCCGTTGGGCCTTGAGATTGCTTGATAAAGTTCTATCTAAATAATCTTTGAAATCTGTTGCTTATAAAAATGCCGTTTCTTTTTAATCGAAACGGCATTTCTATTTTCTTTACTGGTAAGAGGAAAAGACACGTATTTTTGAATTTACATTATTGCCTTTGTAACCGTTTTGTAACACCTGAATTTTTTCAGGACTTAAATTCCGGATAATCGGTATATCCTTTTTCATCTGCCGTATAGAATAAATCCATTTTGAGGTCTTGCGATAATGTAAAGTTGTTTTTAAATCGCTCAACTAAATCGGGATTATTAATAAATGGCCGCCCAATGGCAACAAGGTCAGCTAATCCGCTTTGAATATCCGTTTCAGCTCTTTCCTTGTCATACCCACCGGAAAGGATTAATGTATTTTTGAAATTATTCCTGATTTGTTTTTTTATCTCGATAGGTACTACAGGAGCTCCCATTGCTGAATGATCCACCAGATGAATATACGCTATACCAATCTTATTAAGCTGTTCTGAAAGGTAAGCATACGTGGCGTCAATTTCGGGATAATGAGGCATGTCACTGGCAACTCCGTAAGGTGATAAACGGATAGCTGTTTTCCCTTTTCCAATTGCCTCTGCAACAGCCGCAGCAACTTCGAGAACAAACCGGCATCGATTTTCAATGCTTCCGCCATAATTATCATTCCGGATATTACTTATCGGTGATATGAATTGTTCGAGCAAATAGCCATTGGCCGAATGCAACTCTATCCCATCAAATCCTGCTTCCATAGCATTCTTAGCTGCCGTAACAAATTCTTCTTTTGTTTGCTTCAAATCGTCTGAAGTCATTTCTTTAGGCACGGGGAAATCCTGCAACTGTTTCGAATCGGTCCACATCTGCCCTGCCGGTTTTACCGCCGATGGTGCCAATATCTGCGAGCCTTCGGGCATATTTAGGATATGGCTTATCCTGCCGGTATGCATCAACTGAACAACAATTTTCCCATGTACGGAATGAACAGCCGAAGTTACCTTTTTCCAGCCTTCAACCTGTTGTTTACTAAAAATACCGGGTATCCGGGCATAACCCAATCCATTGGGAGAAGGCGATGTCCCTTCCGTTATAATTAACCCGGCTCCCGATCGTTGTTTGTAATACTTGGCCATTAACTCGTTGGGCACGTTTCCAGTTGCCCGGCAACGTGTCATAGGCGCCATAACTATCCGGTTTGCCACATCAACAGAGCCTGCCTTAAAAGTAGAAAACACTTTATATTCTTGCATATGTTTATTATTTAATTTAAAATCAATAACAAAACAAGAAGGGAGGTGGAAAGTTCTTTGGCTTAACGATTGAATACCCGGTTAAAATTGGTTTGATGATACAAACAATTTCTAATCAGAATATTGGGATATTAGTTAAATCTTTAATCAATGTCGTTTAGTTTAGGAATTGAATAATTAATACACTTCGACTCCTCTCAGTGTGACATTAATACCAGTTCGTCAGGCTGAGCGAGTCGAAGCCTAAATGTTAACTAAACGACATTGATTCTTTATTATGGAATACTTTTCAATTAAGAATGAAAGAAACTGCGGAGTAAAAGCAATTTATTCCAGCACTTTTTAATAATATACAGGGCAGTCGGTAGAGTTTGTAATTCCACCAACCGCCCCGAGATTATATTACTACTTTAAGTTTATTACTTTATATTTTTTGTAATGAATACTTTGATACCCATATTAATTACTTGCTCTCATTATAGTATAAAATTTCGCCACTATCCGACATTCCCTCTAAAACAATCTGAATATTTTCTACCGGCACCGATTTTTTAAACTTTACGAATGCTTTTCCTGCCTCATCGGTCTTAAGAATTGGCTTCCAGAACACGGTTCGGGGTACGTTGTTTTCGGTAGTAAGAAATGAAAATCGTTCATAAGGAGCAACATAAAATTCCTTTCGCTTTTGATAGCCTTGCATACCAAAATCGATTACCCCACGTTTCATAAAGCTTCCTCTTTTGGAATAGAATGCTATTACGCCATTAGCTCCTCTGCTGCCATAGATTGCAGCATCGGCCCCTTTCAGTATTTCGATAATGGCAATATCTAATGGGGTAAGACTGCCAACGGAACCAGCATCGATTGGAATACCATCCATCAAATATAAAGGATCAGTAGAAGCATAGAAGGAATTGACTCCACGAATGGTAATCTTATTGCCGGTAACATTTACCCCCGGTACCCTACCCTGAAGGTATTGAAACATGTTGGAATACGATGAGGCTTCATCTCCAACAAAAATAACATCGTTTGGTGTTGAATGAATTTTAGGAATTGAAATATCCGGTTCGGGTTTCCCTTTATAATTCTTCTTAAAAATAATCCGTTCCTTGCGATTATTCTTTTTTATATCCGCCCTTGCATACGACTCCGATCGCATCATTGCCAAGGTTGGAGTCTTTACTCCAGGAATCACGGTATCGGTAAGGATAATCTGTACCCCTTTTCCTCCGGAAGGTTTAAACGCCTCAATTTTAACGGTAATGGTATCTTCATAATCCAAATCTGGGAAATTAAAGAATCCATGATTATCGGTGGTGGTTTCGTATTCATCATTATAGGAACTAAGGACAGTTAGGCGAACCTTACTGTTATCAATCGGCAACCTGAAAAAATCACGGGTTATTAATCCGCCAATCGTAAGACCTTCCGAGTAAGAATGCCTGAGGGGAGGCAAACGGTTTGCCAGTAAATCAATCCAGTTATATCGCCGCCATCCTTGTGTGAGTAGCAGCAAATCGAGATGACTCAATGCATCGGGATTTGTTCGGTCGAAATAATAACCGGGGTTGCTCACCTGGCCACTAATATCCGATGTAAAAAACAGGCAATTTAAGATGTTTGCATCATAGACCTTTTGATTTTCTAATTTCTCGGTAACAGAAAGAGAAAAGTTGCCTTTTACCGGATTTCCATCCTTATCAATAACCACAAATTCCATTTCAAGGCTGTCACTTGGAATATTTCCTGCCTTTCTGACTTTCGAAATTATTTTAAAAGGATTCGGATGGTCAATAAAAACCAACCGCTCACAAATTGGGTTTGAACGGCCATCAAACACCGTTAATTGAACTATTCCTGTTGGAAAAATATCTTTGGGAATTTCAATTTCGATGGGATTTCCTTTCCATTGGACTTTTGAAACATATTGCGCTAATCCGCGCGATTGGCCAACGATAATAAATTCGTTTGCCATGTCATCATTCGATATTGGTTTATTACTGTAAATGGTCAGTTTAATTTTTTTTGAATCAAAAACATCGGCCTTAATACACGATCCGTCTGTTGCAATAGCTGGCAAGGTATATTTGGCAACTTTCCCATTATCGAATTTTACTTCTGCCACATACTTTTCGTTACTTTCAGGGGTAAGCCGGAACTTTCCCATCCCTTCGTGTACAGACGAAAAAATGGCAACTTCAGCGCCTTTACTGTTTTTCACAATTCCCGAAACATTCAGGCTATAGCCTGCATTATTTTCGGCCTTAAAAGCAATAACCGAGGGAAGGCCTGCAACCAATTGCCCCCCTTCGGGGTAAAAGCCTACGGTTCTTCTCTCCGTCTCGTTTTTTAATTTTTTATTAAACTGTTTTATCGATTTTAACCGACGTGTGGTAATTACATTCTGATAATTCGGATTTTTAAACCGTATTGTTTTAGAGAAGAAATAACCCTCGTCAAAATTCCGCATCCAATTGGTATATGCCCGCACCTGGTAGTTCCCCTCTGCCAGCGTATCCGAAAGCGAAAGATAACCTTCAGCAAACCCCTTTCTGTTCCGTAAAATTTCCGTATGCACCTGTTTGTTAGAATAATCAATCAGATCGACATATAATTCTTTCGAAACAGTATCGGGCATAAACGAAGAGGCATCAATAACATATCCTTTGAGCCAAATGTTTTCACCAGCGATATATACATCCTTATCTGTATGCAAATACACCTTTTGCTGCGTGTATTTTAGTCTGAATAGCTCCAGCTGGTGCAGAATTTTCTCTACCCTTATGTCGGGTGCAAACCGAAAGCCGGCCATAACAATAAAGCCAAGGATAACAACAGGGATTATTATCCTAATTTTACGGGTAAATGTATTCATAACATCAGATTTTAATTATCACCAATATATATCAAACAAACAGGTATCTAAAATGTTACGAGGTTAATTATTGAAAATAATTACTCCTGCAATTTTCTGTTTGGTTACTTATAGATGCACGAGAAACTGCTTACCCTTAAAACTAACCTTAAATTTTTATAAATCTGATAATTCTTCCCAGTATTCGAGGGCTCGTCGGGTGTGCGGAATAACAATAGTACCCCCAACAATATTAGCAACGGCAAATATTTCCATAATTTGTTCGGTGGAGATGTTCAACTCAAAACATTTTTCGAGATGATATTTCACACAATCGTCGCACCGAAGTACCATAGAAGCAACCAATCCTAACATTTCTTTTGTCTGTGCCGGCAAAGCACCTTCGACATAGGTATTGGTGTCGAGGTTAAACAGGCGTTTTATAACCAGGTTATCCTTCGCCAAAATGCGTTCATTCATCCTGGACCGATACTCTCTGAATTCTTTTATCTTTTCGGACATTATAGCAAAATTTTATAGTTGTTTAAACTCTTTCGTTTTCCCTCACTCTTTAAAAAAGGGTAACAGGTGTAAAAATCCTTCTTAAAATTAAGAAATAGTAAAGATAAAAATAAAACGAATGCCATAGGAGGTGTTGGAGAAAGCGTCATCGTATTGAAAAGATATCCCAAAATCGATTTTTATAATCCACAACCTTTTTATATTTTTGTTCCAAACTTCTAATTACAAAACCGTTAAATATCAATACTTTATGTCAGGACATAATAAATGGTCTACCATTAAACGCAAAAAAGGAGCAATCGACGCAAAGCGTTCCAAAATTTTTTCCCGGATTATAAAAGAGATTCAAATTGCTGTGCGCGATGGAGGTCCTGACCCTGAAGGTAATGCCCGTTTGCGACTTGCACTTAACAACGCCAGGGGATCGAACATGCCGAAAGATAATATTCAAAGAGCCCTTACAAAAGCTGATAAAGATTCAGCAGCGTTGCAGGAATATACCTTTGAAGGCTATGCTCCTCTTGGAATAGCTGTTTTTATTGAATGTCTAAGCGATAATAATTTACGTACTGTCAGCAACATCCGTTCTATTTTCAGTAAACGGGGAGGCAGTCTCGGTACCAGCGGGTCCGTAGCGTATATGTTCGATCGAAAAGGCGTTATTACTATCCCCAAAGGAACAATAAATGCGGAAGAATTCGAACTTGAAATAATCGATGCGGGGGTTGAAGACCTGGAAATTCAGGAAGACCACTTTATTATTACCACAGCCATGGAAGATTTCGCCAGTGTTCAAAAGAAACTGGAAGAAATGGGAATTGAAGCAGAAAATGCCGAATTACAGCGAATTCCGCAGGAAACAAAGCAACTTACTACCGATCAGGCCATCCGTGTTTTGAAAGTAATTGAAGAGTTTGAAGATAACGACGATGTACAGAATGTTTTCCATAACCTGGAAGTTACGGATGAGGTGATGGAGGCTATGGAATCATAGTCCTAATAATCAAAAGGTTGATAATTTAAAATGATTTTAAACAGAAATTTCAAAAAAATTTTTTGTAAAGTTAAAACAACTTTCTATTTTTGAGCCGAATTTGAAATTTGATAGAAAATATGAAGCAGATCGTCCTTTTTGGTAAACATATTTGGAAAAATACAGCCAAACGCTTGACATGAGGATGGTATGACTATATACATAAAGGTTTTTAAAAAAGCCATTCTCAAGCAAACGCAGAAAAAGAGAATGGCTTTTCGCATTATTAACAGTGGGAAATAAAAAAGGTGATTGAATATGCAAGGAAATAATCCAAAGGCTGCCGGGTTGTACCGCCCGGAATTTGAGCACGACAATTGTGGTATTGGGTTGGTGGTTCAGATCAATGGCAGTAAGTCGCACGATATTGTTGAACGGGGTATGCAGGTATTGGAAAACCTGAACCATCGCGGAGCCGAAAGTGCCGATAACGAAACCGGTGACGGTGCCGGGATAACTGTTCAAATCCCGCACGAATTTATCCTTCTGCAAGGTATTGCAGTACCGGAACGTGGCAAGTACGGAACAGGATTAATGTTTCTTTCGAAAGACAAACAAGAAGCTGATTTTTGCATCAATGCCCTTACAGAAGTTGTAAAAGCCGAAGGCCTTCGCTTATTAACAATTCGCGATGTACCAGTGGATAGTTCAATTCTGGGTTCCATTTCCAGAGCAAGCGAACCGGTAACCAAACAGATATTTGTTAGCGGACTTTGTGAGCAGGATGAACTTGAACGAAAGCTATATATCATCCGCAAAAAGGTCGAAAAAATTATTGCTGGTTCCAATTTATCCAATAAAAGGGCTTTTTACATTGTAAGCCTTTCTACCAAAAGCATGATCTACAAAGGTATGCTAACCAGCCTTCAATTAAGAACCTATTTCAAAGATCTTACCAACGAAAATTTTACCAGCTCCATAGCCCTGGTGCATTCAAGGTTTAGTACCAATACTTTTCCTACCTGGGATCTCGCACAGCCCTTCCGCTTGTTAGGCCATAACGGCGAAATAAATACCATTAAGGGCAACAGGTTTTGGATGCAAGCCCGCGAATCGGTACTTCAATCATCGTTATTAGGCGATTTAAGTGAAATTTATCCCATAATCGAAGCCGACAAAAGCGATTCTGCTTCGCTCGATAATGTGTTGGAATTTCTGATTCAAGCCGGACGCTCTCTGCCTCATGCGCTCGCAATGTTAATACCCGAATCGTGGAATAAGAAAAATCCTATTCCCGAAGATTTGCGGGCTTTCTACGAATACCATTCTACATTTATGGAACCCTGGGATGGCCCGGCCTCCCTGGTATTTACCGATGGCCGCTATGCCGGTGGTATGCTCGATCGTAATGGTTTACGCCCTTCGCGCTACCTGATTACCAAAGACGGGCTTCTGATAATGGGTTCCGAAACCGGCGTACAAAGTATTGCTGCTGAAAATATTAAAGAAAAGGGGCGACTGCATCCGGGTAAAATGCTTCTCGTAGATACCCAGGAAGGCAAAGTATTTTATGATGCTGCCCTTAAAAATAAAATTGCCAAAGACCAACCTTACGTTGAATGGCTGGAGCATAACCGCGTTAGGATGACAGACCTTTCGAGCGGACGCGAAATTTCGAACGCCGTAGCTAACTTGTCTGCGATGCAACGGGCTTTTGGATACACCAAAGAAGATGTGGAATTACTCATGTCCCCCATGGCCCTCGAAGGCAAGGAAAGTACTTCGTCGATGGGAAATGATACTCCGGTTGCTCTTCTTTCGAAAAAGCCTCAACGTTTGTTTAGTTATTTCCGGCAGTTGTTTGCGCAGGTTACCAACCCTCCTATCGACCCAATCCGCGAAGAACTTGTTATGTCGCTTACCGGATACATTGGAGCCTTGCAGAAAAATCCGCTGGATGCCTCTCCCGACCATTGCAAAACAATTAAACTTACCACTCCGGTTATCACAAATACCCAGTTCGATATTATCCGGAACCTAAAATACAAAGGGTTCTCATCGGTAGTTATTCCTATGCTTTTCCCGGTTGCCGATAAAGCCGAAGGACTCAGAAAGGCGCTGGAAGATATTCGCACCAAAGCAGAAGAAGCAGTTGACAGCGGAAAGAACTTTATTATCCTTTCCGACCGCGGAGTTTCAGAAACTATGGCTCCTATCCCATCATTGCTTGCAATTTCAACGGTTCACCATCACCTGATCGACAAACGCAAACGGATGCAAATCGACCTGGTAATGGAAACTGCCGAACCTCGCGAAGTAATGCATTTTGCGCTGCTGTTTGGTTATGGCGCAAGCGCAATTAATCCTTATCTGGCCTTTGGAGTTATTAACGACTTGGTTAACCAGAAAGCCATTCAAATTGATTACCAAAAAGCACAGGATAACTACATAAAATCAGTAAACAAAGGTATCCTGAAAGTACTTTCGAAAATGGGTATTTCTACCCTTCGCAGTTACCGTGCTTCTCAGATATTTGAGGCGATTGGAATTAAAGAGGATGTTATAAATAAATATTTTGCAGGTACTGTTTCCCGTATTGGCGGAATCGGTTTGGAAGAATTAGCCCAAGAGGCTTTAATTCCGCACAGCGAAGCTTTCCTCGAAAATAAAAACCTCAACTTATTGCCAAACCCCGGCTTCTACCACTTCCGCAATGGCGGGGAACAACATGCCTGGAACCCCGAATCTATTGCTACATTACAATGGGCTACCCGTACCGGTGATTATTCAAAATACAAGGAATATACCCGCATAGTCGACGAAAAACAAGAGAATATTTTTCTGCGCGACTATATGCGTTACAAATCCAGCCCTATTGATATTTCATTAGTAGAGCCTGCTTCCGAAATTACCAAGCGCTTTGTAACAGGTGCCATGTCGTATGGCTCTATCAGCCGCGAAGCCCACGAAGCATTGGCTATTGCCATGAACAAACTGGGAGGAAAAAGTAATACCGGCGAAGGAGGCGAAGATCCTGAACGTTTTACTCCACGCCCCGACGGTTCAAGTGCCCGTAGCGCTATTAAACAGGTTGCATCGGGACGGTTTGGCGTAACAGCCGAATACCTGGTGAATGCCGATGAACTTCAGATTAAAATTGCCCAGGGAGCAAAACCCGGCGAAGGTGGTCAATTACCCGGTTATAAAGTTGACAAGATTATTGCGAAAACCCGACACTCAATACCGGGAATTTCATTAATCTCCCCTCCCCCACATCATGATATTTATTCAATTGAAGATTTAGCCCAGCTAATTTTCGACCTGAAAAATGTTAACCCAACTGCTCGCGTCAGTGTGAAACTGGTTGCCGAGACAGGTGTTGGCACAATTGCTGCCGGAGTCGCCAAAGCAAAAGCCGATATGATCCTTATCAGCGGCTGCGAAGGAGGAACAGGAGCTAGTCCGTCGAGTTCTATTAAACATGCCGGATTACCTGTTGAACTTGGACTTTCCGAAACCCAGCAGGTTTTGGTTATGAATAATCTCCGCGATAAAGTTCGTTTGCAAACCGATGGTCAGCTTAAAACCGGCTTGGATGTTATCCGCATGGGATTGCTTGGAGCCGAAGAATTTGGTTTTTCGACCAGTTCGCTCATTGTTTTAGGCTGTATTATGATGCGTAAATGCCACTTAAACACTTGTCCGGTTGGCGTTGCTACCCAGGATGAACGCTTGCGCAAGCATTTTATGGGAAAAGCTGAATATCTCTTAAACTTCTTCAATTTTATTGCCGAAGATATTCGTGAACACCTTGCTGCTCTTGGGTTCACCAAATTTGATAACATTGTTGGCCGCACCGATCTGTTGACATTCAAACCTCAACCCGACCACTGGAAAGCTAAAAATATAAGCCTGGAGCAAATTCTATATGTCCCCGACGAAGTAAAAATAAACCGCATTTGTTGTGCAAAAATGCAGAATCACAAACTGGAAGAAGTAATGGACCAGGAACTGATTAAAGTTGCTCAACCTGCAATTAACAATCTTCAAAAAGTATTTCTTGAGCGGGAAATTAAAAACGTAGACCGTACTGTTGGAGCAATGCTTTCGGGAGTTGTGGCTAAAAAGTATGGAAATAACGGTTTACCCGAAGATACTATCAACTTTACCTTTAAAGGTTCTGCCGGTCAGAGTTTCGGAGCTTTTCTCGCCCGGGGTATTACCCTCAAATTAGAGGGGGATGCAAACGATTACCTTGGCAAAGGATTATCGGGCGGAAAAATTATCGTAGTTCCTCCAAAAGGAATTACCTATAAACCTGAAGAAAATGTAATTATCGGAAATACTGTTTTATACGGAGCTACTAGTGGCGAGGTATATATCAATGGAACTGCCGGTGAGCGATTCTGCGTTCGTAATAGCGGAGTTACCGCCGTAGTTGAAGGAGCAGGAGACCACTGCTGTGAATACATGACTGGCGGGCGCACTGTAATTCTCGGAAGTACCGGACGGAATTTTGCCGCGGGTATGAGTGGAGGTATCGCCTATGTATTGAATGTTGACGGCAACTTTGATTATTTCTGCAATATGGGCATGGTAGAACTTACCCTGCTCGAAGATATGTACGATCAAAAAGAACTGAAAGAACTGATATCCCGTCACTTTCACTATACCGAGAGCCCTTTGGCCAAAAAGATACTCGATAATTGGGCAAATTATGTGACCGAATTTATTAAGGTAACACCAATTGAGTACAAAAAGGTCCTGGAAGAGGAACGCATTGAGGCTATTAAGAAGAAAATTGCTAATGTGGAATTTGATTATTAGTGGATAGTTGATAGTCCATAACAAAAGGCTATCACCTGTTTTCCATGAACTTAATAAAAATACTAAACAGAATAAAAAAATAAGAATATATGGGCAATCCAAAAGGATTTCTGCTGGTAGAACGTAAAGAAGCCGGAAACCGACCGTTAAACGAACGAATATATGATTATGGAGAGGTTGAACAAACCTTAAATGCCGAGGACCGCAAATTACAGGCTTCGCGGTGTATGGATTGCGGTGTTCCTTATTGTAACTGGGCCTGCCCTGTAAAAAGTATTATTCCCGAATGGCAGGATTTATTATACCGTGGAGAATGGAAACAAGCGAGTGAACTGCTCCATTCAACCAACGATTTTCCGGAATTCACAGGACGTATTTGCCCCGCTCCTTGCGAAAAATCGTGTACCCTGAATTTGCATGAAGCTCCTGTCACCATTCGCGAAAACGAAGCCTCCATTGTAGAGCGTGCCTTTGCTGACGGCTTTATTAAACCACAGCCTCCGAAGTTCCGTACCGGGAAAAAAGTTGCTGTAATTGGTTCGGGACCTGCCGGATTATCGGCTGCTGTTCAGCTCAACCGTGCCGGACATACCGTAACCCTATTTGAACGCGACGAAGCAATTGGCGGATTATTGCGTTTTGGTATCCCCGATTTTAAGCTTTCGAAAAACATCATCGACCGCCGGTTAAAAGTATTGGAAGAGGAAGGACTGATTTTTCAAACAAGCACCGAAGTAGGAAAAGATATTTCGGGAGCCGATCTTCTTAAAAATTTCGATGCTGTTTGCCTAACCGTAGGTGCAATGGCACCTCGTGACCTCCCCGCAGAAGGACGTGAGATGAAAGGAATCCATTTTGCTATGGATTTTCTTACCCAACAAAACAGAATTGTAAGCGGGAAAACAATTCCTGCTGAAATACGCCTGCTTGCTAAAGATAAAAATGTATTGGTAATTGGTGGCGGTGATACCGGCTCTGACTGTGTGGGAACATCTATCCGCCAGGGAGCACGGAGTGTTACACAAATCGAAATTCTTCCAAAACCTCCTGCCGGGAAAAATCCTGAAACCCCTTGGCCATTCTATCCTACTATATTGAAAACGTCGAGTTCACACGAAGAAGGATGCCAACGTAAATGGAGCCTTGCTACCAAGCGTTTCATCGGTGAAAATGGCGCTGTTACAGGTGTGGAAGTTGTAGAAGTAAATTGGGTGAAAGACAGTGCCGGGAAATTTACCATGGAGGAAGTTGAAGGCTCCAAGCATGTGCTTCAAGCTGAACTGGTATTACTTTCAATGGGATTTGTACATTGCATGCACACCGGATTACTCGATAGTCTTGGACTAGAATACGATGGACGTGGCAATGTGAAAGTAGACGGAAAATTCCAGACCTCTGTACCGAAAGTATTTGCTGCCGGTGACACCGTGTTGGGAGCCAGCCTGGTTGTAAAGGCCATCTATTCGGGCCGGCAAGCTGCTGCTGAGGTGAATAAATATCTAAACAGCTTATAATTTTATTATATGAATCTTATAAAAAATCCCTCCTGGTTTGTTCCTCGGGGGATTTATATTTTTAGTACCGAAGGTTTGCTATCCTATAAATTTGTAATTGATTTAAGTTTATAAATATATTTGCCTTAACCAGTTTCAATTTTGTGCATTTACAGAACCTATATTATTGACCTAATACCTAAAAAGAATGTCTGAAAACTATTTTAAAAAGTATCCTAATAAAGAAGGATTTTTTAACGAATATGGCGGAGCATTTATTCCTCCCGTGCTTGAAGGTGAGATGAAGAAAATTAACGATGCGTATTATGCTATTAGCAAATCGCATAATTTCATTTCCGAACTCAGAAGTATTCGCAAACATTATCAGGGACGCCCAACTCCTGTTTATTATTGCAACCGTCTTTCGGATAAATACGGCGCACGGATTTATCTTAAACGCGAAGACTTAAACCATACCGGGGCACACAAGCTTAACCATTGTATGGGCGAAGCCCTTTTGGCCAAGTTTATGGGCAAGAAAAAACTGATTGCAGAAACCGGTGCCGGACAGCACGGAGTTGCACTTGCAACTGCCGCAGCTTACTTTGGCCTGGAGTGCGAAATTCACATGGGCGAAGTAGATATTGCCAAGGAACATCCAAATGTGGTGCGCATGCAAATTCTGGGAGCTACCGTTGTACCTGTAACCCACGGGTTAAAAACACTAAAAGAGGCGGTTGATTCTGCATTTACGGCCTACCTGCAAGACCCGATTACCACCATTTATTGCATTGGCTCTGTAGTTGGACCGCATCCTTTTCCGATGATGGTCCGTGATTTTCAGCGGGTTGTTGGAATCGAAGCCAGAGAGCAGTTTTTTGAAATGACAGGCGAACTACCGGATAAAGTTGTTGCCTGCGTGGGTGGCGGAAGTAATGCCATGGGTATTTTCTCCGCTTTTCTCGAAGACAACGAATGCGAGCTATATGGCGTTGAGCCAGCAGGGCGCTCGCTTAAGTTAGGGGAACATGCTGCTACCATGACCTTAGGAACACCTGGTATGATTCATGGTTTCAAATGCTATGTGTTACAAGATGAGAAAGGTGAGCCCTCGCCTGTATATTCGGTAGCCAGCGGATTAGATTATCCGGGAGTTGGCCCAGAGCACTGCATGCTTAAAGACATGAAAAAAGTAAATTATGAGATTATTTCGGACAGCGAATGCATCGATGCTTTTTATGAATTAAGTCGCCTCGAAGGAATTATTCCAGCATTGGAGAGTGCGCATGCGGTGGCTTATGCCTTAAAACTTGCACAAAAAGAACCTCAAAAATTGATACTGATTAACCTGAGTGGTCGTGGCGATAAGGATATTGACTTTGTTCTTGAAAAATACGGACTTCCTGAAAACCGTAAGGAATAGGTTCCAATACTTCCAATTTTTAGCCCTTCAGATCTACATCCTAGTCTGAGGGGCAATTTTATTATAGTGGAGGTTCGATGTAAGAATTTTTTTTAATAAATAGATTTGTATTAAAAAAAATTACTTTAGCTCTTAGGCAATACTGCTCATGTTTCATGAAGGCCATCAATCAGAGTCCGGCGAAGCCGTATACCTTCTATTCCGTAGCGACGGCGCGCCGATCAAGGGGAGTCGAGGAACGAGACGGACCGCGTTCGCGCCGTCAAAGAGTTTTTGGGTTACTTTTTTGCTCCCA
>JAIFLU010000057.1 GCA_020048915.1 Bacteroidota bacterium
ACGCCACCTCCCATATTGAAAAAAACAAATGATGCACCCTGTCGTCCAATGTTACCGCCAAAGTCATTATCCAACCATATTAAATCACCACTTGGAGCATCGCCTGCCTGATATTCGAATAACGATTCTTTATTATTCTCAGTATGACCATCGAAATTATCCCCATATTTTACTCCTTCTATAGTTGTAATAGATTGATCGATTTTATTAAAAGCAGCAATAGCGTTTTGATAATCCTGAGTTTTAGTATCACTATAGCTTGCTCTTATTGTATAAAATTTTACAAGAAAACCTTCAACAGTGTTTAAAGTGATACGTCCTAAATTGCTATTATCCCATTGTTTTTTATTCGCTAATAAAACTTCTGCTTTCTTCATATCGGCTATTGCAGAATCAAGAGCTGCTATTCCTGAGGTTTCTTTTGTATATATCGCAGGATCATCTACGCTAACTATACGTTTGGTAATAACTGGAGGTTTTCCCCAATTTTCCCATAATTTAAAAACTGCATAGCCTCTTAAGAAGTAACACTCGCCCTGATGAATATCTTTCAATCCTTCTGTTTTATATATACTCTGGTACTTAGCTGTAATTTCGAGCATTGTATTTGAGCGGTTAACCAGACGCATCAACAAGTTCCAATATGTTCCGTTTAAACCATTTGAAGAATTGAATCCTTTAAAATTATCCAGGTTGGTGAGACTACCTCCTGCATTCATAGTAAATGCATCTTCTGGTAACAGGTACATTGGATAAACGCAGGACATTCCTCCAAATGAGTAAAGATCTGTCATCTGAGCATAAACCCCTCGAATTCCTCTGTCAAGTTTTTGTTCATTATTAAAAAACTGTTCCTCGGGTTGCTTTGGAAACTCCACATTCAGGTTTTCTTTTGAACAAGAAAAGAAAAGTACGCCAATCGTAAATTGGAGTATGTATAGTAAATATTTCATTTTTTTCATCGTAAAATCTTTTAGATATTAATTACTCTTACTAAAACTTAGCGTTAATTCCAAAATTAAAGATGTATGGCATAATATCGGCACCATCTGGATTTAACCCTGGCCAACTGGTAAAGGTGTACAGATTGTTAGCACTTGTATAAACTCTTAAACTACTGAAAGCATTACCCAAAATTTTATTTGCTCGTTTGGGCAATGTATATCCGATTTGAATACTTTGCATACGTAAATATGACTTACTTTTTTTATCTCTGTCGGAACCTCTGAAATTACTATTAGGATCGCCATAAACATTGCGGGGGAGCCAGGTTGATCTGTTTTCAGGAGTCCATGCATCTAAAGCACTGGTAAGGGTACCATTACTTCTGGATCCCATTCCTGATAATCCGTCCCAATTCCCATATGTTCCTCCAACACCATTGAATAATAAAGAAAGATCAATTCCTTTCCATTCCATATTTAGGTTAATCCCATAATAAACAGGAGCAATATTGTTCCACAGGAATTTCTGGTCATTATTGTTTAGTTTGCCATCAGCCCCGGGAGTTTCATATTTATAATCCCCAGAAGCAGCGCCATTAATATCCTGAAACCAAGCATCTCCAGCAACTACTTTTTGGCTACGGCTATCATCCTTGACCTCAGCTTCGCGTTTATCAGCGTCACCCTGCGATTGATAAATTCCGCCAAATACATAACCTCTTTCATAACCTATCGATTTCCCCTCTTCAACCCAGCCAACATTTGATACATTATATCTACTGTGGTTGAATGTTTTTTCAACTGTGTTTTTTACAGTGGTTAAGTTGCCACCAATTGAATATCGAAGATCACCAATAGTATTATCATAATTAAGTGTAAATTCATATCCTTTGTTACTAACCTGTGCAAGGTTAACGAAAGGAGTATTTTTATAACCTACACTCGAAGGAAGGTTAATTTGTTGAATAATACCATCTGTAAGCTTATAATAATATTCAATTGATCCGGAGAGACCTTTGAAAAAGGTAAAATCAATACCTACACTGGAGGTTGTAGTTTTTTCCCAACTTAAATCGGGGTTTGCCATATCAGTAATGGCTGCCCCAGCTCCATAAATACCAAGACCATCGGAGGAGGAACCCCATGAATATGCTGGATTAGGATTAACTATATAGGCCCAAGCCAAGTCACGTACTTCCATATTCCCAAGTGAACCTCGGCCGGCACGTAATTTTAAATCGTTGATCCATCCAACATTCTCAAGAAATGATTCTCCACTTATTCTCCAGGCGGCAGCAATTCCGGGGAACACACCCCATTGTTTATCTTTTGCAAATTTGGAACTACCATCACGTCGGATTGTAAAATCAAAATAATATTTTGATTTATAATTATAACTTAGCCTTCCCAAATAGCCTTGTAATGCATTTCTCATTACATCGGTCTGAACATTTGTGTTTTTATCTTCCATGTTTCCAACAAAACGTGGCCCCTTATCCATAGTAGTCATTGACTTGCCTGACATAAGATAACTGTGGAAAATATATCTTTGATCCATGGCATTAAATAACAAATCGATATGGTGGTCACCGATAACAGTGTTATAATTTACTGAAAACTCCTTAACCAAATTGAAGTTTTCGGTAATGGTATTGTCCAAGGAACCAACAGAATTAGGGTATGTCAATACAGGACTCTGTTCTCCTGAATAGGCAAACTGCCATCCATTATAATCAGTAAAATTTTCTGTACTGCGTTTGTAATAGTCGCCACTTAAGCTGCCTTTTATTTTCAGCCCTTTAATTAGTTCAATTTCTGCAAATACTGATCCCATATTACGGAATTCACCATAAGTATTATCTAAGGTTGCTAATTGCCCAAAATGATTAGGCTTAGGATCACTTGACCATCTGCCGGGAGTGCCGGTTATGCCATCACTATTAACGGATATAGAACTTGCATATCCTAAATATCCTTCTGGATCGTAAATCGGCTGCCATGGAGGCATCTGTGAAAAGCTATTCAGATCAAAACCTCCAACATTATTATCTTTCCCATCAACATAAGCCAGTCGGTAGTTTCCTCCAATATTCAGCCATTTATTGACATTTGAGTTAACATTTGATGAAAAAGAGTACCTATTCATGGTTTTACCAATTAAAACACCCTCACTATTTGCATAACCACCAGACATTGTATAAGCACTTTTCTCTGTTCCTCCACTTAAACGCAGATTGTATTCCTGAGAAGGAGCGTTTTTATTTAAGGCAGCACGTTGCCAATCAGTATTTCCACCTTGTAAATTTCTAATGTAAATAGCACTTGCAGGGTTTAATTCATTCCATTTTGTCTTATCATTAACAAAATCAGTATTTGCCAAATAAGCTTGTTCCTTAAAATCTGCCAATTGATCTATTGACATTGTATGGTATGTTTTAGGGATATTTTGTATCCCATAACGTGCGTTAAATTCAATGGTAGGTTTATCGCCCTTTTTTCCCTGTTTAGTAGTAATAAGAACTACCCCGTTTGCTGCTCTAACACCATATACAGCAGCTGCTGCAGCGTCCTTTAGAACAGAAATAGATTCGATGTCGTTTGGATCAATTAAGGTCATAATATTAATATTACCTCGCAGTGTTCCAAAACGGCCGTCTGCCATAGCATCAGCTCCTGCTCCTATTTCGGTAATAGGAATTCCATCTATTACATACAATGGATCAGCAACACCCCATGTATTTACTCCTCTTATTCGAACTGTGGGTCGGGATAATGGATCCCCAGTAGCACCTGATACACTTACTCCAGCCATTCGGCCCATCATTGCAAACTCGGCAGAGGTACTCACATCTTTTTTAATATCCTTTGAACTAACTGTTGCAATTGATGTGGTTATATCTTTCTTTGCACGGCTTCCATAGCCAATCACCACAACTTCCTCGAGCTTCTTTATATCAGGAATTAGTTTTACATCAACAGAAGTTTGTCCATTAATTTCTATTCTTTCGGAATTATAGCCAATAAATGAAAAAATTAGAAAATTGGAGGTCTTTGGCATTTCTATTGAATATTTTCCTGAACCATCAGTAATTGTACCAATAGTTGTTCCATCAACAGCAATGTTTACTCCAGGAAGTGGTTCTCCGTTAGTTGCATCAACTACAGTTCCGGTTATTTTCTGTTGTTGAAAGAATAGGATTTCGTTATTCTTATTTTTTAACCGATCGTTGTTATAAATCAGAATGATTTTTTCTTTGATTTCATAACTTAAATCCTGCCCCTCTAAGGCAATATCAAGAATCTTATCAATCGTTAAATCCTTAATAGATAAGGAAATCTTTCTGTTATTAGTACTTATCTCTTCAGTACTGTATAAGAAAGAAAATTCACTCTTCTTGCCAATCTCTCTTAATAGGTCATTTAAAGATGCATCCTAAAGGTCAAAGCTTATTTTAGTGACTTGAGAGTAAGATTTAGCAGCTGAGAGTCCGATTGTACAAATGAATGTAATAATTATCGATAGTCTCATAATAGTTAGTAGTTTTTTTTGAATGGGAGAAAACACAATTATCCCATTAAATGATTTTTTTTTCATACATTTGAATGATTTTGGTTTAAAATTTATCAGAATTCGAACCTAAACAAAATTGGAATCGGGAAGTGTTAGCTGCATTTTCCGATTCGTGTTTTATTCATCTTTTAAGAAGTATTCATCATTTTATAGTTTTAGTTAGTTTCTAAGTAGTTATTAATTAATGCTTTTTCTGAATGATTATGCTATCATTTATTATGGAATAACTAAATCTGCAATAATGTTTCATTGCATCTAAAACTTGATTGATACTCCTGCTTTTATCAAATAGCCCCGAAAACTTAACTTTCTTAAGGTCTTCATCAGTTATTGCCACCTTCAGGTTAAAATTGCGTTCAAGTTTAGATGCTATCTCAGCAAATGTTTCGTTTTCAAAATAATATTTCCCATTTTTCCAAATTGAAATTAGTTCTGCATCAACCTTGTATTTATTAAGTTTTCTAGAGTTTTTATCGTAAATGACCTGTTCATTTGGAGCCAAAATTATTTGGTTGGATTTTTCATTTTCTGAAATCTTATAAACAACTACAGATCCATGCAAAAGAGTTGTTTCTACATTGGGTTCATTTTTATAGCTTTTAACATTAAAGGTGGTACCATATACTTTTATATTTAAATCACCCGTGTTAACAATAAAAGGATTCTCGGTATCTTTTTTTACCTCAAAATAAGCTTCACCATCCAAATAAACTTTTCTAGAGCCCCCCTTAAATACGTTGGGATACCGAAGAATACTTCCAGAATTAAGCGTCACGCTAGTACCATCAGGTAATAATATCTTAGTTCTTGAACCATATGCTACCTGGACTTTACAGTAACTTATCAATTTCTCATTTGTGTAGATAAAATTATAATAATACCATGAGAGGCCAAGAGTGAATAAAACTATTGCTGCATATTTACTTAAAGAATTAATAATTCTATTATTGCGAAGTTTAGAATGTTTTCGTGTGTTTTTTGAATCTAATGGTAGGATATTGTGGTTTAATTTGTTGTATCCCATGTATTTATTATACACAAAATCGTTTTGCGAATTTTCCCATAAAAATTGAAATATGGAACTGAACTGTTCCGGAGTTTCTTTTGAGTGAACAAAAGAATATAATAATTTTAATTCAGAGACAGTAATATTTCCGTCTCGATATTTTAATAGGAGCTCTTCTAAATTAATTTTCTGATCCATATTAGTAATTGTAAAAAGTCGTGGTGTTCCGTGATCGGATTTTAAAAAATATTTCAAAAAGAACACATCGCATTGAATGCCAAGACTATTTTTCGAATAATTTATTATAAGAATCCTTTAAATACCGGATACTTTCACGCATTTGGGTATCAACAGTATTTTCGGAAATAAATAGTTTTTCGGCTATTTGTTTGTAGGTTAATCCATAAAAACGACTAAAACGGAAGATCATCTTCCGTTTTGCAGGCAATTGGTCAATAAGTTGTTCTAATTTAATTTTCAGATCATTATAATATATTTCATCCTGAGTTATATCCGAGAATTCTTCAATGGCATTTACATAGTGTTCCCAAAAAGCCGATCTGAATAAATGTGTGCGTAAGGCCTGATAGGTTATATTTTTTGCAATGCCAAATAGGTATGAGGAAAACAATTTTTCTTCGTCAATTTTTTCTCTTTGTTCCCATAGTGCAATAAAAACGTTTTGGACAATTTCTGCACATTCAGTTTCAGACCTGAAAATTTTAAAACAAAAACTAAATATTTTATTAAAGTAATTTTGATAAATTAATTGAAACGCCGGAATATCGCCTTGTTTTAATAAAACTAACAACCTCTTTTCTTCCGATAATAACATCTTAAAAACATTTTGATCAAAACTATAATTTAAAAAACTCCTTAGCAACCAATTAGTAAAATATTTTGAAAATGTAATATTATTCCCTTTTAGCAGCTAATTATCGATGGAGCAGATGTTAATTAATCTTCTTAATATTTAAAACAAATTATTAGCTTGTATTTGAAACATATATATGAAGCAGTTTTATTCAAAGAAATAGATAATTAAGTACTAAATATGATTTATTCTAAGATTTATTTCTCCGCATCAATGGAATTCTGGTAAAAAAGAACGCGTAAAAAGTAATGACAACGAAGCAAAACATTGGAACAAGGTACGATATTTTGACACTTAAGGTGTCGGCAATCATTCCCTGTATTGGCGGGAACACTGCACCCCCAACAATGGCAATATTTAACAGTGCAGAACCTTTTCCGGCGAAAGAGCCAATGTCTTCGATGGCCAAACTGAAAATAGTTGGAAACATGACCGACAAAAACAGGCCAAGGCTTGCCAATATGTATTCATTGTATCCTGTTTTCAAAAAAATTACGACCAGATAGCAAAAGATCATTAACACCCCGAATAATCCGACCAGTTTATGTGCTTTCACAAATTGAAGAATAAACACTGCGGCCAATCCCATAACTGCTGCAAAAACATAATAAAGCGTCAGGTATTTTGCGGCTTCAGCATCTGAAAGCCCCACAACTTCTTTCAGGTAAGGAATAAAGAAGCCGGCGGTACAAGCTTCGGCACCCACATAAAAAAACATGGCGATTACTCCGAAAAATAAATGCTTGTACCTGATACTTTCTTTGAATAATTCAGGAATCGAAAAATGGTCTTCCTTTTCGGCTTTAAAGGTGGGCATCTTCGAGATATAGATAAATACTGCAAGAACTAAAATGGTTCCCGCCAGCAGCAGATATGGAATCTGAAATTGTATTTCGCCTGACTGTCCATAAATGAGGGCTGTGGCAATCAGCGGTGTTGCGGCATAACCAATCCTCGAAAATACCTGAACAAAGTTCATCCGGATATGCGCCCCCTCTGGATTGCCAAGTAATGTTATGAATGGGTTGGCCGCCACATTCATAACTGTAATGCCGATTGAAAGAGTGAAAATGGCCAGCAAAACAAACATATAGGATTCGAAAAAATTTGCCGGAAAAAACAATACACAACCCAATGAGCAGGTGAATAGGGCTACCAATAAACCTACCCTGTATCCAAACCGATGTATCATCCAGGCAATTGGCAATGGGAAAATAATGTATGGAATGTAAAACGAAAACTGGATCATAGTGGCCTGGGTATAACTCAGCTTGAAATGCTGAATCAACGATGGCAGCAGGATGTCGTTCATGCAGAACATCGATCCTACTGTTAAAAATACCAGGCAAAGCAGGATAAGTGGTTTGTATTGGTGTTTCATATATAAAGCTTATAATTAAATATTTGAATCTAAAACTACCTCAATATCCAGCAAATTGCATAAATCCACAAGTTCTTCCACGTAGCTGCCATAAACTGCTGCAAAGTGTTGCGATTGTACATGATCCAATACCTGACGGACTGGCACATCGGTATAAAAAGTAACACTTGGCCACGATGGCAGTGGAACTCCCATTTCAACCCATTTTGGCCGTTCTTTTCCTTCGCCCGTTACAATGTGCATGCGGTATCCTTCTTTTGTTTCTGAAAGGCAGGCCAGGGTCATCCGCCCTTTTTTCATGTTGGAACAATGGGCTATTCCGCCCAATAGCACTGTTGATATATTTTTGATTTGTGGTTTTCCTTCAATGAAATCAGAAGGGCAGTAACCATCCTCGCCAAGTAAAATCCATTCGGGATGATGTTCGTAATGTTCAATAAATGTAACTTGTTTGCCCGAAATCCATTTCAGCATCAATTGTGCGACTGAATTGCCGAGGTCATTTTCGTCCACATAAGGAATCCCGGCATCGGCTACCAATGAGGAAGGAATGGCATGGGTCAGTCCCATTTCCAGGTCAACACCATCAACACATTTGTACGAGAATGTGTCAAACTTCTTTTCGTGGCAAAGCTTTACCGTTCCCATATACATCCGTATTGCTTTTTCAACAACCGAATCGTCAGGTTTACCAAGTGGATATTCCCAGTCAGCTGTAATCCGTTTCATCTCTTCGGCAACGTCAGTATCCGGAATCGCATCCATCCTGTGCTGAAGCTGAAGCATGTCCATACTTTCAATTTCAGGCCCAATCAGGTTGCGTAGTTTGGTTGGGTTGATTCCTGTTGAATAGAGTCCCATGTCGTTATACCCGATGGTGCCAAGACGTGCATGTCTCAGTTTTTTCATAACTGAAGCAGCTTTGGCAAATGTCATTATTCCTGCAATATCCATCGGGGAATCCGGTGCATTGTATAGATATTTGAATTTGATTCCCCATTGTTCCATTGGAAATCTCAAAGAGGTGGAACCAGCGCCTGCAGCCGGGGAAATAAGTGTTCCTTTTTCACCAAATTGTCCTTCGTGATCAGTAAATCCGCCAAAACTATACAAAATCATCGGTTCGTTCCTGAATTCGTGTAATACCCTGAATACGCCACGGGTGTCAATCCAGTTGATGATGTTGATGAATAGGAAGTCCCATTCCTGTGATTTCAATTCTTTAATAGCACGCTCCGGTTCAGGGCCTTCGCCGTAAACCGGGCTGGTAATAACAAGATCCAACCCTGCATCCGTGAGTTGTTTTTCAGCTCTTGCACTTATCATTTTTAGGTTTCCAGGTTCGTAAAACATGGTTCCGAACGAAACATATCCTGCTTTAATTTTTGTCATGATAATCAAATATAATGGGTTACATTTTTGGGTCTGTTCCTTTTTGTCAGGAATTATGAAATGGATATCCTTCGCCCAGTCGCATGCGATTCCAATGCAGCGGTCAACAACCGGTGGCTCAGGTGAGTTTCTTCAGGAGTCACGTTACGGAAAGAATTGACTGCTGGAGTTTGGCTTAAATCCTGCATAAAAGCGCCGATCATTTGCTGGAAAGAATCGGAGAAGCCAAATTCAAAAATACCGCCGGTGATAGTGGGTATAAACGATTGCGGTCCGATGTCGATGCGTGTCCATCCCTGCTCTTTGCCAGTTGTTTCGAGGAAATAGAATGCTTTTGGATCGTGTGTCGAAAATTTCACTGAACCCAGTGTTCCGTATACTTCGATAAACCAGGTATTGGTTTGTCCGGGAGCCATACGTTTGGTCTCGAGCACCAGGGTAAACTCTTTCCCTGTCCTTGGATCATCGCATCGCGTTGTCAGCACAGCATTGTCCCAGGTAAGGCATGGAACGGTATTGCCTTTTCCATTGGGACGAGTTTCGGCAATCTTCTGAAGATCGGCGAATACCCATTTGGGTTTCCAGCCCATGCGAAAAGGGATGTGTTGTGTGTGAAGCCCCAGATCGCCCATACAACCATATTCCCCGTTTATGTCAATAATCCGTTTCCAATTGATTGGTTTGTTTAAATCCATATCGCTGGCATGATGAAACCCGCTGCGAACCTCGATCAATTGTCCGTATTTGCCGCTTTTAATCCAGTCGGTCACACGTTTTGCTCCAGGGAAATAAGGAAATTCCGAACTGCAGCGCACCAACAGCTCCGGATGCCTGGTGATTTCTTCCATAATCTTAGTATTGGCATCCAGGTCGATACCAAAAGGTTTTTCCCCAAGAAGATGTTTGCCTGAACGAAGAATATCGATGTAGATTTGTTCGTGAAGGTGATGTGGAACCGCGCAATATATGGCATCCACCCGATCGGAATTGAGTAAATCACGATAAGCGTTTGTAACTATTTCGATCGAAGGGAAATTGGTTGTAAACCAATTGCGGTCGTTCATATTTTTTTCATTGCAAATGCCTGTAAGAACTGGCACGGGGCTATCATCCAAAAGATGACACCAACGCGCCACTGCACTTCCAAATTCTTTACCCATCAGTCCAAGACCGATAATCCCAAAACGGATTTTTTTTCGTTGCATTGATAATTATTTTATTACAATCGAATTGCCATCTTTAACAGAAATTTTTAAAACACCTCCATTTTCTAATGGTTGCCAGGACCATCCGATAGAACCCTTGATTTTTGATTCTGGCAGTTTTTTATTATTCACTAAAATTGATTTTGGTTTTAGTGCCAAACGCAATACCGACTCGGATGCGTTGTCGAATGTTGTAAACTCAATTTTTTCTGAGGAATAGGAGATGCTTTTTATTACTGAAGAACATTTTAATAAATGGTTTTCGCCTGCGGGCGCCCATTCGGGAACGTAAGCAAGGGCATCGGAAAAGTGCCTTATATAGTCGCTATACCCGTCAGAAAACCATGCGCCAGGCCATGTGTGCCCTACAGAAACAAATCCATCGGGAAGACACATATAGCTTGCATAATTTAAATACCTGAATGCTTTATCTTTAAATATAATATCGCCCGTTTTTTCATACCAAAGGGCACATAGCGAACCAAACCTGGCCGAATGGCTGCCCATAGGTTCGTAGCACCAGGTCTGCTCTTTGATGGCATCAAAGTCTTTGTCTCGAAAAACTGATTCAATCCAGGAAATTATTGAAGGTATATCTAACGTAAGGTTTATGTTGGCTGGCTGGTTTTCAATTAGGTATTTTCCCAATTCCACTGGTGTAATTTGCAAGCGGTTCGATTGGTGATTGTCGTTGGGAATATCTTCAAAGTAACCATTCCAGATGTAGGTTTTCATAGGACCATTGATAGAAAAAAGCCATTTCCATGCTATATTTTTTGCGTAAGTGTATTTCCTTTCGGCGGCTGTATCGAGCTTAATAGTGCTTTTTATGCGAATCAATTCGTCAAAGAGTTTATATGGTTCGAGTACATTGGAGCAATATTCCGAATGAATATACCCGGTTCTCGCATTTAACCTGAATGGCCATGGCGATTTAATGGTGGACGAAGCTGCAAAATCTGATTGAGAAGGAAGCTCATTGCGGATGTTTTTTGCAAGTGCGTTGGCGCAATTTATTCCAGCATCAAGATACTTCTTATCACCTGTTAATTCATAGAATCGGACGTAAGCATAACCAAGTTCGCCAATTTTGTCGGGTTCAATGCCATGCAGCCCATCGCCGCGAAAACCATCGCTTTCCCATCTGGTTCCACCCTGATAAACTTTTTCAAAAGCATCGGAACTGGCATACGGAACTTTTTCCCAAATCCATCCTTCAGGCGTTGTGCCATATTGAAGCTGGTGGTCGAGCATGCCCCTTACTACCTCAATGTATTGAGCATCACCTGTGTATTGATAGTAATTTATTGCCAATGATTGAACGCTACCCGCATACACACATGCCGGATTGTGGGGCCAATTTTCGGCAACATATTTGTTTCCGTTTAAATCGGGTTTGTTGAAACAACAGGTTACCAGATAGAATGGTAACCCTGTTTTTTCATCTGTTGGACATGTATTGACTAGAAATTCTGATGCAAGTTTCATAACCTGCCCGAAGGCTGCACCTGGAATTTCAGGCTTATACCATGATAGCAGCGCCCCGTTTTGGTCACGGTTTACTTTGTGGGTCAGAATTGAATCATTATTGTTCCGTTTTATAACCTGTCCATTACCAATAATGAAACATAATAACAACAATAGTGATATGAGTATTTTTTTCATATGTTTATAAATAATGTTTAGCTACAGTCAATACCCAAACTCTTTTTCAACTTCGGTAATTGCCTCTTCAATAATATCCATTCCTTTATTGGCGTAATATTCATCCATAATGAGCGGAGGCGACATACGAAGGATATGACCGGCGGGTATCCATGCCAGTCCTTTACGGAATGCTTTCTGATAAACTAATGTTCCGGCCTGTTCGAAAGGTTCTTTAGTAATCTTGTCTTTCACCAATTCGATTCCAAGAAGAAACCCTTTTCCTTTCACATCGCCAATAATTGGGTGTTCTTCTTTCATTTTATTCAAACGTTTCATGAAGAAATCGCCAACTGTACGAACATTTTCTAAGATGTCCTCCTCTTCAATCACCTCAATTGAAGCTAATGCAGCTGCGCATGCCATTGGGTTTCCGCCATAACTTGACGATGCTGAAATTTTTTCGAGCGCTTCACCGTACTCTTCTTTTACCACCAAGGCTGTAACAGGAAATCCGTTTCCGAATGACTTTCCGAAGGTAACAATATCAGGAATAACCCCCCAGTGATTTAAAGTTAACCATTCGCCTGTGCGTCCCATACCGGCAAGCACCTCATCATCATAGAGCAGAATTTTATATTTATCGCAAAGTTGCTTCAGTTTAGGAAAAAAATCTTCCGGAGGAAAAATACTTCCGGCCCAACCCTGTGCTGGTTCGAGAACAAAGGCCGCCACATTTCCCACAGTTCCTTCTTTGATAAAGGTTTCGTAGAAGTTAATATACGCATCGGTATCAATGGTGCCATTGGTTTTTGTCCATAACGGGCGATACGGATCGGGGCGCGGAACCATGTAAAAGCCAGCTGCTCTGGTTGGACCATAACTATAAGTTTCGCCACGATACATTTGTGCGCAACTTACCGCACCCAGGGTTTTTCCATGAAAGTCGCGGTAAGCCGAAATAAATTCGTGTTTGTTGGTAATTGCGCGTGCTGCACGAATAGCGGCTTCTACAGCGGCCGTTCCATCCGAATAAAGTTGGATTGCATTTAAATTACCGGGTAAAATGCCTGCCATTTTCTCCATCAGTTTTTCTTTTACAGGCGTAGTAAAATCATGGGCATTCATCAGTTTATTAGCCCAATATGAAACTGCCTCCGAAACTTTTGGATGGCAATGTCCAAGGGAAGTTACGTAAATGCCCGATGAGAAGTCGAGATACCTATTGCCGTCAACATCTTTGAGCATAATTCCAGAGCCTTCTTCGAAGCAGACAGGGAATAGTTTCACCTGACCGCTTAAGCCTTTCATGTACCTGGCTGTATTTACGTGCATTACTTTTGATTTTGGCCCTGGCGTTTCCGTAATTAATTCAGGAAGTCCTTTGGCGCTTTCTCTCCACCAATCTTTAGACATAATAGATAAATTAAGTTGTTATAATATTAATATTCTTGCTTTTATATTTTTCAAGAATCGAAGGAGGAATTTCTTTATCGGTTATCAGTTGATCAATTAAATCAAGCGACGAATAATGGAAATAGGATGTTTTTTCGATTTTTGAAGAATCACATAGCAGAAAGACTTTATCCGCAGCTTCGGCCATTTTAAGGGTAACTGAGGCTTCTTTTTCGTGGTTGCTGCTTAATCCCTGCGATAAGGATACACCAGCTGCTCCAATAAATGCTTTGTCTGCTTTGTATTTTGAAAGCAAATTGTCGGTCATTGGGCCGTAAAGTGCTTTTAGGGATGTGTCTAATTCGCCACCAATCAAATAAACCTTAACATGCGGATGTGGCATTAATTCTGAAACCACCGGCAAAGAGTTGGTTATAACCCTCAAATTTTTAAAGCGGGGAAGAAGGCTTGCCAGAAAGAAGACAGTAGTGCCGCAGTCCATATATATCGTGTCATTTTCTTCAATTAGCGAAACAGCAAGCTTACAAATATCTCGTTTCTGATTACGCTTGTCTAATGCATTGCTTTCAAAGCCAAAAAGCTCCGGAATAGTAGTGTTTGGAACTGCACCGCCATGGGTTCTTTTAAGTAGTCCCATACTTTCTAGCAAAGTCAAATCGCGTCGGATTGTTATTTCTGAAACATTACATTGAGTAACAAATTCCTGAATACTCACTTCATCTTTTTGTTCCAATAGCCTAATTATAGTTTTTTTTCTTAACTCTTGTGTCATTTGTAATCAGCGTGATTATATAAGATCGAATACAGCAAATATAATCATATACAATCAATTTTACAATACATATTTTAAAATTTTATTTAAGGCTATATTGTAAATAAATCTGAAATTAATATCTTTGAATAAATTTAAAAAAAATAAACCGATCAAATGCGATCATATATTAACTAATTACACATTGATCATGAATGGAAAAGATTTAAAACTGGAAAAGCTTTTTACGAATGGCCAGAATGCCGTTATTGTCGCAATAGATCATGGTATGTTTGACGGCCCAATACCCGGAATGATCAACCTGAAAGAAACTGCACAAAAGATTAATCCGTGTGTTGATGCAGTATTGCTTAGTCCTGGAATGCTTAAACATCTTCATTCGGTGTTTAATTTTAAAGGCGCACCAATGCCAATTGTAAGATTGAATTGGAGTTCTGTTTATTGCTTTCATTGGAATTATAGCAATGCTTATACCGTTGTTGCACAAACTGTTGAACAAGCAGTTGCTAACGGTGCCGAAATTATTTTGGCTTCGTTGACATTACAAACCGGTAGTGAAGAAACGGATACCC
>JAIFLU010000157.1 GCA_020048915.1 Bacteroidota bacterium
TAAGGTATCCCGGGTTGCCGGATCAATGCGGAATTGTTTTTCACCATTGGTTTTGTGGATCTTAAAGCCATATGGATCGCCTTGTTTAAAATCAGATAATGATTTTTTCCAAAAACCATTGGTGGTTTTTTCAAGAGGGAAACCTGTTGTTTCCCACTGAGTCAGATCTTTCACTACATCAACCTGGGCTGCTTTAGGCGCCCAAACCCGGAATGAAATAGTACTTCCTGTTACTTTAGCTCCGAAATGTGTCATCATAAATAGATTTATTTAATTTCAACTTTTAATACTAACAAGGAGAAAATTAAATTCTTTTAGTGAGTGTTTTTTGTGCTCATTTAATATTACCGGCCACTATTGTCAGGTGAAAAACAGGTCGCCGCTATGCGACTTAGGGCCATTTGTTGTATTCGTTTGTCTACAAACAGTTCGCAGCTACGCTGCTTTTTTTAGTCGTGTAGCGACGTTCTGTTTGTAGTAAAAATATATACTTGTCAAAAATAAGCCCAAGCGGGGCGACCTGCTTGTAATCCGTTATACTACATGTTTTTGTAAGAACTAACAGCTTTTTACCGGACAACAATGATTACTGGCCATAAAAAAGTTCATTATTCTGAATTTTTATAAAGCACTGTCCGAACTTTCCCTTTCCACCCTTTTCGTTATATTTGCCCGAATTATTCACATAACCGATCACTTTTTTTACCATTGCAACACCGCAAGGCATTTATTACCCAATCGATACCTAATACTCCTGAATATTGAATTTTTTTGCACACATAGCTTACAATGGTACCAATTATCACGGCTGGCAGCGGCAGGTAAACGGAATAACCGTAAGGGAAGTATTCGAAACCAACCTGGCACGGGTGCTTAAAGAGCCGGTGGAGTGCATTGGGTGCGGACGAACCGATGCACGGGTGCATGCCAATCAGTTTTTCTTTCATTTTACTGTTAAAAAAGCATGGGACTTCGACTTAATGTTTCGCCTCAATAAAATGATGCCGCGGGATATTTCGGTGTTCGAATTTATTCCGGTCGAAGACAAGCAACATGCCCGTTTCGATGCCATAAGCCGCACATACGATTATTTTATCCATACCTATAAAGATCCGTTTTTGAACGAACGCAGCTCGCTGTATCCCGAACCGAACTTAAACCTCGGGGAGATGAACCGGGCCGTAAAACTTCTTTCCACACACAGCGAATACTATTCGTTTTGCCTTTCGCCCAACAAACAGCCAGGCACTACGTGCCTGATATCTTCGGCAACCTTATTTTCCGATAATTCGGGCGACCGGATTCGGTTTCAGATTACCTCGAACCGTTTTTTGCGCGGTATGGTGCGCACCATCGTGGGAAAACTGCTCGAAATAGGAACCGGAAAAGCATCGGTCGATGAATTCGAAAATCTGCTGATGCATAAAATACCGCTCGATACTACCAAACCAGCCTATCCGCAAGGACTTTACCTGACCAAAGTTACTTACCCATATTTAGACCTGCCACCCCGGGCCGATTTTGTCGATGCCAAATACAATGAGTGGGTGGAGGTATAGAATTCATAAAGATTTACCGAAATTGATTTAAAAGTAAAAAGACGAATATTCTCTGCGAACCTCTGCGGTTCTTAGCGTAACTCAGCGTAACAGCATAGCTTTTTCGCAAAGGTGCGCAGAAAAGATGTTTCTTACTCTTCAAAATCGTAATTCCCTGGCATTACATCACCAAAGGTTATGTTGTTGATATCTATTAGTTTATTTTCGTCTAATGCGGTAAATAAGCTTTCGTTTTGGATGGTCGATTTGTAAGTTGGCTTATTAAACAGCGGATTATATACCCGTGATATTCCAAAGCCAATTTGACAAAGTCCTTTGGAAATTATTTTATAGCTTACTTTTTCGGATATTGAGAAATCGAGTTTTATGGAGGCGTCGAACAGATCTATTTTAGGAATATTGGCATCGGCAACCAGGGAAGTAGTACAATCTGAGTCTCCACTTATTACAATTATTACATTTTCGCCTTCGATAATGCGGGTGATAACCACAAAACGCTTTTCCCAGTTCCCGGCATTATAGTGATCCAGTATTTGCTTTACTACTTCCTGCACATTGTCAATTTGATTATAGAGCACATTGGCCGACGAGAAAAACACAGCCTTCTCCGAATTAAATTTTATTTCGAACGTTGGCTTTACCACCGGTACTCCATTTAGTCCGATGTCTCCCTTGGCCATGTTTTTGGTACTTACCTGCCCCTGGCTTTGAAATTCCTCGTTGGTGGGAGAATCGTCCTTCAATATTTTAAATTTAATTTTGTAAGGAGCATCGCCAATATTTCCCTGCCGGATAAAATATCCATTTTTAAAAATTCCAAAATCGCCTAGTTTTAACAGTTGCGAAGGAGGAAAATTACCCTGATGATTTGTAAAGTGCCTTCTAAAAGCACGTTTATAAATGCGGTCTACTTGTGTCATAATTGGTAAAGTTTAAATTGTATTTCGAAAATTCAAGTTGGTACCAGACGGTATTTTTTCTTGGCTAAGTTACTTCAATTGTACTCACATTGCAATACCCCAATCAGGGTATATTTTTGCATAAATGATATACACTATATTGTTTTATTTCTTAAATTTCAGTGATTTAAGACAGAATCTAATGCTATCGAAAACCAACAATATTCGCAACGGCCATCTGTTTTCACCCGAAAAACAAGTTGAAAATCATTCCCTCTTTTCGCCCTCTCAATTAATTGACAGCAACAATATTGAAAAAATCCTGGTGTTTTATAACCAATTTTATTACATAACGGATGTTGCTGAATTTAAAAATATCTATGTAAGCCACAATATCTCTAACGTTTTGGGTTATACTCCGGAGTCTTTTCTTTCGATCGAACAGGTTTATGAAAGTATCCATCCGGATGACCGTGACCTGGTTTTCGATTTTTCAATAAAAACAATAGAATGGTCGCGTCTTTACCCTCATATATTGCTAAAAGACCCTTTCAGTGCTGTTTTTTCCATCGACTTCAGAATGAAAACCAGCGACGGAAAGTATATAAGGGTAAACCGGCAATCGTGTTGTTTTAAAACAGACGGTGCAGGCCAAATGATGCAGGCTATTTCGTTCTTTACCGATATTACCCATCTGAAACAAAGCAACCTGATTACCTTTTCCATGAAAGGAAGTAAAGAATTAACCATTCACCTGGAAGAGTTGATTAGCAAGTATGATCATAAATTACTTACTGCGCGCGAGCAGGAAATAATTCACTTTATTTCGCAAGGATTAAGCGCTACCCAAATTAGTAAAAGACTTTTTATTTCAACGAATACCGTAATTAAACACCGTAAAAATATACAGCATAAACTAAAGGCAAAAAACACTGCCGAAATGGTGAAGCAGGCTATTGAACTGGGGATAGTTTTATAACGATGCTTTTAAAAATGAAGGTATCGGAAGAGTCTTAAATAATGAAGTAGACAGAAGAATACATTCTATTTGATCATAATCACTCTTCTCTGTGTCCCTCCGTGAAAATCCTCCGTGTTTCTCCGTGTAATTTTTGGTGACCGATTTTGGGCAATTCGTTTTAATTTAATTCCTCCACCCCAAATAATGGAGGTAACCGGGCGAAAAGAAAACGATTTAATGTCTTTTAAATAGTGTTCTTCATTAGAATTGTAATCCGTTTTCTAAAATTCATATAAATAGTTGTATTTCTTGACTTAATCTCCCATACTCCTTAAATTTACAATTGCGAATCAATGTCGTTTAGTTAAAAAATTTATTAAAACCCCAACCCCTTAAGAAGGGGCTATAACTTTGCAGTGCAGAAGTTTCCTCTCCCCCCGATAGCTATCGCGGGTAAGGAGGGGCAGGGGAGGTGAAAAGCTTAACTAAACTAAATTGAATCCCGAATCTTGAATTTTAGACTAACGACTGCAATATACTTTAGCAAGCCGAACACAATAGTGCAATTTCAACCATTAATTTGACGTTTAAAATAATGATTCTGAAATAATTGTTTGTTTAACCTAAAACCCTACCCTATGTATACCTATAAATTTGGAGGCAAAAATGGCAAAAAGAATACCCTAAAGGAAAGCGGCGACAGAGTGGTTGTTCGCACCAAAAATGCCCGCAGTATAAAGAATGCAATCGTATCGTCCGAAGGATTGAAAACGCTTAAGGATTTTGATATCGAACTGGAGTTCCCGGAATCGGATGTTACCATTTTTAAAGCAAAAGATTCGGTTAAAGATCAAAAAACGATTAGCAACAATGCCCGCAACACCTTAAAAAAAGAGACGGAACTTCGTTTTGCAGGGAGAGTTTTGATAGATACCGATGGTAAAGCGCCGGTTTTATATACCGAAAATATTTTTATCAAATTTCACGATGATGTAAAACAAGCAGATTGTGAGAAGATTTTAGCCGATAATAACCTGGCTATTAAACAAAAACAAGAGTATGCCGCAAATACCTATTTTGTAAGCGCCCCTGAAAATACCGGCCTTAAAATTTTCGAAATAGCCGAATCGTTACTTAAAAAGAAAGAAGTAGAGCTTTGTCACCCGGAGTTAATTCGGAAAAAGGGCACAAAGAGTATTACAATCAATCCCAACCAATGGCATCTTAAAAAAACAACTATAAACGGTGTAGAAGTAAATGCGAATGCAAAAGCCGACCTTGCCCAAAAATTGACGCTTGGCGAAAATATTATTATTGCCATTATCGACGATGGGTTCGATATAGATCACCCGGAGTTTAATATTCCTGGCAAGGTTATTTTTTCAAAAGATATGACAACCAACAGCAGCGATCCGCGGCCAAAATCACAAAATAACCATGGAACGGCATGTGCAGGTGTTGCTACAGCATCGGGAGTAAATGCCTCCGGTGTTGCCCCCAAAGCCACATTAATGCCCATCCGTTTAAATTCAAACTTAGGATCGGTTGCCGAGGCAAATGCATTTAAATGGGCTGTCGATCATGGCGCCGATATTATTTCGTGCAGTTGGGGGCCTATGGATGGCGATTGGTCCGACCCTAACGATCCAACCCATACTTCCATGGTCGATTTGCCCGACAGTACCCGCCTGGCAATCGATTATGCTATTTCCAACGGACGGGGTGGTAAAGGTTGTGTCATAACATTTGCTGCCGGTAATGGCAACGAAGAAGTTAAATACGATGGCTATGCCAGCTACCCAAAAGTTATGGCTATTGCAGCTTGCAACGACACCAGCAAAAGAAGTGTTTACAGCGATTTTGGATCAAGTGTTTGGTGTTCATTCCCCAGCAGCGATTTTGGCTATCCTCCTTTTAATCACCCCAACCCACTAACCAAAGGAATTTACACTACCGACCGCCTAAACGCTGCCGGTTATGCCCCGGGGAATTATACCGATGACTTTGGGGGCACATCCAGCGCTTGTCCGGGTGTTGCAGGAACAGTGGCTTTGATCTTATCGGCTAATCCCCAGCTAACCTGGCAGCAGGTAAGGGATATCCTCAAAGAAACTGCGGAGAAAATTGATACATCCAATGGTAAATACGATGCACAGGGGCATAGTATTTATTATGGCTATGGAAGAGTAGATGCCGAAAAAGCCGTAAAAAAAGCACTGGAATTAAAAGCGCCTGTAATTTCAACTGATTCGGTAAAGATTGTTTCAGCATTAGTCAATCCCAACGGAATTGATATAGGCAACGAAAAAATATCGCTTTTAAATACATCCACCGGAGATATAAATTTGACAGGATGGAGTATTGAGGTTCAAAGCAAGAAAAAAGCATTATCCGGTATCCTTGCCGGTGGTGAAGCAAAGACGATTAATCTGGATGGTAAAACAATTAAACTGCCCAACACCACTGCAACCATCAATTTACTAAATCCTCAGTCAAAAGTTGTTCATACCGTTACCTATGCTAAAAAACAAGTAAAGAAAGGGCTGGTGATATTGTTTTAATTAGTTGGATACCAATGTTGATTCAAAAATAGCCTTTCTAACCGATTGTAATTCCGGCCAGAAAGGTTATTTTTATTTCTGCTAAATGATACTAACTACCAATTTTTCAGTATGAAATTCAAGCATTTACTCCTCCTCGCTATTGGGTGCATTACTATTCAGTTGCAGGCTCAAACTCAAAAAGCCCCCGAAAAACTAAAAAGGGCAGATTGTTATTTTGGTGTTCATTTCGATTTACACGCCAGCGAAGATATCACCGATGCCGGAAAATCACTTACCTATGAAATGATTGATACCTTTTTAACCAAGGTACGTCCCGATTTCATCCAGGTTGACTGCAAGGGGCACCCTGGAATCTCCAGTTATCCTACAAAAGTTGGTTATCATGTAAAAGGTTTTGAAAAGGATCCGCTGAAACTCTGGAGGGAGGTAACAGAGAAAAATAAGGTCGGACTTTTTATGCATTTTTCGGGCGTTTGGGACGGGAAGGTTGTAAAAGAACATCCCGACTGGGCAATTATTAAGGCAAACGGGGAACGAAGCACCCAGAAGGTATCATTTTTCAGTCCTTACCTGGATACCTATATGCTTCCTCAATTAAAAGAATTAAGTAACGAATATCGCGTTGACGGAGCCTGGATAGATGGCGAATGCTGGGCAGTAGAACCTGATTACGGAGAGGCATCTTTAGCCCGGTTTAGGAAAGAAACAGGAATAAGTGAAATCCCTAAAGGTACCGGCGATAAATATTATCCTGAATTTTTGGAATATACCCGCAGTCTTTTTCGCGAGCATTTAAAAAAATATGTCGATGCCGTTCACCAAAACAATCCGAAATTTCAGATTACCAGCAATTGGTCCTACTCGTCGCTTATGCCCGAGAAAGTGAATGTCGGTGTTGATTTTTTATCGGGCGATGTAACCCCGCAAAACGGAGTATTTCGCTCAGCTTTCGAGGCGCGATGTCTGGCTCCGCAAGGTAAACCCTGGGACCTGATGGCATGGGGATTTTCATGGAATGGTGGAGAAATGCCGATGAGTGTTAAATCGGCTGTTCAGTTAAAACAGGAAGCTGCCGAAATTATTGCCATGGGGGGCGGCGTTCAATTTTATTATCAGCAAAACCGCGATTTGTCTATAAAACCTTGGCTGGCAACCACACTAACCGATATAGCTTCCTTTTGTCGTGAGCGCCAGCAATTCTGCCATAAGGCAACTGCTGTTCCTCAAATTGCATTGGTTTATCCAACAAAGGCGTACCAAAAGAGTTCGCCGGTTCCTTATTCCCGCTCACTGGCGATGTTACAGGGAACACTCAATGCTTTACTGGATGGTCAGCAAACCGTCGAAATATTGATGGAACATCTGATAACAGGGAGAATGAGCCAATATCCGCTAATTATTATTCCAGAATGTGATTTTATGGAACCACAATTTTTGGAGGAATTAAGAACCTACGTTAAAAATGGCGGCAACCTTTTAGTAATTGGCGCTGAAACTGCCGGACTGTTTAAAACAGAACTGGGAATAAAACCCCTGAATAAAACAGCGAGAACAGAAGCATTTATTTCGGCTTCCAAAAAAATTGGTTCAATACGATCGGATATACTTCATGTGGAACTTAATGGCGGAGCAAAACCCTTTTCAAAATTTTATTTGGGCAGCGATTTTAATTATCCGGGCGACATCGTTGCTTCATCTATAAATCCATACGGTAACGGAAAAGTAGCTGGAATATATTTTAATGCGGGAACAGCTTATAACGAATACAAAACGCCCATTCTCCGGGATTATATCGCTCAAATCGTTCAGCAATTGTTCTCCGGGAAACTGGTGGAAGTAACGGGCTCACATTTGGTGCATGTGACTGTTAACAACCTGAAAGGAAAAATGATGGTAAACCTTATTAATGTTGCTGGAGAGCATACCAACCAAACGGCATTAGGTTACGATGAGGTTCCTGCATTAAAAAACCTGAATGTTTCTATAAAAATGAATGAAAAACCTTCTAAAATAATTCTTCAACCCGAAGGTAAGGAAATGAAAATCTCCTATGCCAATGGCCGTGCTGTTGTTTTAGTTCCTGAATTGCAGCTTCATGCTATTTTAGAAGTGGTTCAATAATTTTTATACAATCAAGGATTAAAACATTGAACATTTCGAGGGTTTAATTTGAGTGTATTTATAGATATGCCAGGTGACTTTCCAGGTTTTTGAAACCTGGAAAGTCTTTTTTAAATAAAGTTTTCGTTTTTTACCTTTATTCTTTAATCAGTTTAAATTGCATCGGCTCTTTTATTTCAGAAAAGTAAACCAATGCAATATATTGACCCGCTTTAAGTGAACTAATATCTATCTTCACTATCGTTCCTTTTTCTTTTGACAGCAATACTTTGCGACCGGCCAAATCGATTATCGTAATTTTCTCAATAGTTTCGTCAGCATTAAAATAAATCCTGGAATTCGCCGGATTTGGATGAACTGTCACGCGTCCATTCATTTCAATGTCATTAATTCCAGTTGGTTGTAAAATAATTGTGTGGCTAATTGGACTGTCATTAATAGTAAATACTCCTTCCAGAAATCCAAAACCATCAGCAGTAATTTTAAATTTATATTCCCCGGGCTCCAGGGTGAATGAAACCTGGCCATTATTCCCCGTGGAGTCTTTAGTCAACAATATTTCATTTTTAAATAATTCCACCTTTGCTTTTACAATAGATACATTGTTTCCGCTTTTAATGGAATAATTAACCAAATAGGTCATTGGATTCAATTCTATTTCCTTAATAACATCAATAAATCCAATAATTACTTCGCCTTCTATCTTCTTATAGGGTGGATTCTCAATTGAAAATTGAATTTTTTCTCCCGGTTTCAGCGAATCGATTAATACCACACCCAAGCTGTTTGTCTTTAAATCTCCATGTTGGAATATTTTGAGCGCTATGTTTTCAACCGGTTTTTGATTTGAAGTAATTTTAAACTGAAGCTGATATTGTTTTTGTTTGAAGTGAGCAATAATACTCCGGTTGGTGGTACAGTTAAATTTATAAACCGAATCGTGCGAAACTTCAATTGCGCCCTCATACCATCCTGTAAAGGCATATCCCAGCGAGGGGGAAGCATCTAGGGTTACTGATTCGTTATAAAAATAATTTCCTGAACCACTTACAGATCCGGCATCCGGAATATTTTTTCCGGTTTCAATAGAAAACGAAAGCTTCTCAAATCTGGCTGTTATCCCAATATCTTCCACTGCATTAAAAATCAGCGGATTTGATATGTTTAGTAGCACATTCCCATTATACCAGCCGGAAAAATTGTAACCGGGAAAAGGAATTGCCTCTAATGATACTGCTTGATTGTAACTATATTTTCCATCTCCTGAAATCTTCCCCGCTTCTGCAATATTAGCAGCAACACTTATATCTACCTTTATTATTTCAAATTTGGCAGTGTACGACACATTTTTTACAGCCGAAAATTTAAAAGGGTTGGAATCACTAACCAGCATGTCTCCCAAAAACCACCCCCGAAAACTATATCCAACTGCTGGAGTTGCAATAAGAGCCACATCCTGAAAATAACTATAGGTACCTCCTCCAGTAACATTACCGTCGTTAATATTCTCGGAAATTGCAGATATGGTATATGTTTGCGGTTCGAACTTGGCAATTAGTGTTCTGTTTTTTGTGGAAACAAAAGTATATATGGCTTTTGTTTCGGCAACAACATTATCCTCAAACCATCCCAGAAACTTATACCCTCCAGCGGGAGTTGCTGTAAGAGAAATTTGCTGGCCATATAAATAATTACCGCTACCGGTTGTGCTTCCTGAATTTGAAGGTGAAACCGTAGTTAAAATTGAGTAGTTTTCGAGCCTGAAATGGGCTGTTATTGTTCTATTGCCAGTAATAGTAATTGTAAATGTAGTATTGGTTGATAGGATACTTCCGTTTTCAGTCCAATTTGTAAATAAATACCCTTTTTGGGGTAATGCTGTAATACTTACCTGCTCATTGTAGTTATGTATACCCTCTCCGGTAACGCCTCCTCCAGCAACAGGATTGGTTAATAGCGTTAAGGAATATTTTACTGGCTCAAATTCGGCTTCAAAGCTTTTTAAAGAGGAAACCTCAATGGTATAAGCTGCATTTTGTGAGACAATAATACCTCCACTTTTCCAGTTTTTGAATATGTAACCTTGTGCCGGCAAAGCATTAAGCGTAATACTTTCCCCTTCATAATAAGAGCCGGCTCCGCTCACCATTCCGGATGAAAGCGGAAAAGAAGTCACACTTATTGTATATTTTGAATTTAGGACGCACCTGATAGGAAAAGCGTTTCTCTTATCATCGTATGAGCGGTCTACTTGCCCCGAATTTCCACTAAAGTTTCTTAACCATGCGGACTCCTCAACTGCAGAGGACGTCCAAAATGTTGCCCATTGGTTTAGGCTTTGTCCTTGTCCGGCAATATTAATCTTTCCTGAAGGAAGGATGCTAAAACCTGAAGAATTTGATGGAATCGCTGATCCACTCCAATATCGTTCCGAACGGAGTTGAAGACTTTGATCACTTCCACGCTCCCATATCCCATTGGCTTCTTCCTGAGTCATACCTATTGTTTTCTCTAATTTTTTCCAATCATCATCAGCCGGGACATGCCAATTAGTTGGGCATACCCCTTTATTATAAGAATATTGCCCGTGTTGCATGGCTTCATCCCATTGGTATAATGCACCATAAGCATCGCAATAGTCTTCGTCATTGAAATAGCAATATTTTTCAAGATTGCTATTGTTCAATTGAGGAAGACTTGTTGCAATAATAGAACCATCATTCAGGTTTTCCTTAAACCAGCATTGATCTCCAATAAGAACCGTATGATATGTTTTCCCATGATAATCGATCGTTGGCATTCCTAAACAAGGATTACCCTTTGCTTCATAATTTTTCTCCACCTGAAATACTTTTTCAGTTTGTAAACTGGCCGAACTGCCCCATTGATTGCAATTCTGGGGGCTTGGAAGGTTAGTCCCGGAGTAATTAGAAAATCTACCAATGTCGAAAGCCCAGATAAAACGAAGTTTATAAGTTCCCGTTTTAATTGGCGCGTTAAAATTAAAAATGGCCGATTTGGTTTCATTCAACCCATCGTTAATGGCGGCTAATGGAGTTAAAGTATCCCAGGAGGCATAAACATTCCCTTTTACAATGCAAGAAGGACAAGTATTGGCTTTCCAATCTATTTTTACACTTACTGGTTCTCCTGGCATAGGCTTTTCCGGTATAAGCGTCACCTTATCGATTTCAATAAGTTCGTTTGGATTTTTTACTCCAATTTCAATGGTATTTTTTGAATTCTGACAATTATCTGCTGGACCAGCAACCGGAATAATATTTATAATTGCACGATGATTATAGGCTGCCGAATGTCCCGCCGGATTTAAATTCGTCAATAAAAAATAACCATCTGCATTACCTCCCCAACCCCAATTAAAGTGAAACATCCCTGAGTTATCGTACCCGTCGCAAACGAATGCATGGCCGGAGGTTGCTGTAAATTGAGCAGAATAATAAATGGGCTGATCTTTATCAATTTGTGCTTTTAATAAGGATATCCAATTGGCGTCGGAATACGAACTTTTATAAACAAAACTTGCACTTTCAGAATATTTAAAATATTGAACCAATGCATCTCGAGCCATGGAGGAAGATGCCCCGGAGCCAAATATGGAATAATCCATGTTTACGGAAACCCCGAAATGATATAGTAATTTAGCGATATCTGCATTGGCGGAGGTTATCTTATTGGGCATACTCGACCAATTATAGGTTGTTGTTTCGAAAGAAGCTGATTGCGTTCCATACTTGTAATGGTCATAACTCCGCGAACCTTTTCCAGTACTTGGATAGTTATGAAATTTCATAATCTGGCATGCAGCAATTGCGACGCATCCCGCCAAAACATGCCCACATTGCCCGCCTGCATCCGATGGGCATAGCGTGTTGTAATAACACCCCTGGTCCCAGGTAGTTTTTAGCAAAGGTTCAATTGCTGTTGCCTCAGCATTAACAGCGAAAATGTCTGAAAAAAATTCCTGATTCCATCCGGGAGCTTTTATAGCATTTGAAACAGGCTGGTTAAAAAGCTGAATAATTTGCTCTTTCATCCCTGCTAACCAATCCTTAAAAGGCCGAGGCATAGAAGCCGAATCAGGAAGAATGCTATTAACGGAATAGGCCAATACCGGCGTAATGCGGTCATCTGCTGCCATTATAATAAACCCGGGCATATTTACGTTCCGAAAAATATAGTATAATGGGGCATTTGATGATATCCCGGTTACCAATAATTCCGATTGAACTGTTTTATAGGATTTAAGCTTTGACGAGGCAAGCTTTTTGTAGATAAATGCTTCTGCAACCTGACGTGCTTTTAGGCTGTCAACCGGAGATCCAATTAGATTTTGTACGAAGAACAATCCCAGAAAAAAGACCGTCAAAAAAGAGTGTTGGATATATGCTTTCATTGTAAATAGCTATATTTATTAGCTTCTCGGAAAAACAAAAATATGGTATTTAATTCATTATGTCAATTAAGATTAATGCGCCAATTTCTGAATTTAACTTATGGATTAATTTGAAATACTTATCAAAATACAATTCTTTCCATTCTGTCAACAAGAGTTCTGCCCGTTTTCACTATTGCTTCGGGTTGGATAGCTTTTGGGTCGAAGTTTTTCAGGTTGCCAAAACCAAACCCCGTTAAACGTTCAACTTCGGCAATAGTGGTTTGGTAAGTTCGGTATTCGCCAAAAACAAAACCTACCTTTTCCAGGTTATCCATTTCGTTTTCCTGGTCGAGTATGTATGCAGTAGCCGAAAGGCTTCCGTCTTCCTTTACCATGGTTACAACCTTCCAGAATTTTATTGGAATTAAAATACCGCGATAAGGCACATCGTTAGTTTCATTAAAAACGGGTCCGGTAAAAACATTTATTTTCAGATTATTTACATCGGTGTTTTTTAGAATATAGTCTTCCAAATCTCCCCAAATCTTTTGGTTTAGATTGGCATGTTGCGGAGCAGCATTGGTGTAATGAAATGTGTCTACTTCTGCCTGTTTGGCGACAGTGTCGGGGCCCCAACAAGGGTCTAACCGCCGAACTAAATGCCCGCGATCGAGTTTATTGTTTTCATAAATATCGTTCCCGCATTGGAATTCTTCGCCAATTCTACTATCAAATACCCATTTGTCTTTTTTACGGATTATTTTGCGTAGGGCATCGCCATCAATATTTACAGCTGTGTAAAAAGCTATTCTTCTCGATTTATTCATGCAAACCGAAAAATGAGTATAATCGAGGGTTAACGAATTACCAACTTTAGCCACTTTCCTTTTAAGGCCGACTGATAGTTCGGGCAAATCTACAGTCACTCCCATAAAGTTGGGACGGTATCCCAGATGCTCGTTGCTACTGCTTAAAATGGCAGGGGAAATTTTGGGCTTTACCAGCGTAATTTCAAGTTTCTGGAGCACCGAATGAATATAACAGGCAAGAGCATGTTCCGGTTGATCTTCGCTTGACTCACCTGCAAAATGCAGCCCCGCAGCTATATTGGTAAGGTTATCCTGCTTGTCTTTTACCAGCCATAGCGAACCGGAGTCCCCGCCTTTCGAAATCTCCCCGTCAACAGGTTTATGTTTTGGGTCAATTACAATTTCGAACCCTCCAACTTGCTGTTCGCCTATTCCCTCGTAATCTATTTTAGTAGTGACATGTATCCGGGAAACTACACCATGGGTAACCCCGGTAGTTCTTCCCGATTTTATTACTTTGTCTCCCAGATCTACTTTTGCAATTTTTTTAGGCTCCACATTTATTTCATAGAGCGCTTCATTAAAATCACGATTTTCGATGGTAGAGATTGCACAGTCTCCTGCCACTCCCAGGTGACTTTTTACCAGTTTGCCCAGGAGATTATTGGCAACATTGCTGTCGTCGTATGGTCCGGGTTGCACAATGGGGTCGCCGGTTTGAGCATAACCTCCATCGAGTACATGCCAATTGCTCAAAACATAGGGAGTACCGTTGTGAATATCGTAAACAATACTCCCGATTGTGCCAGCGGATGAATTGACATGGCCGACACTGATACCTGGTTTAATTACATTTTGCCTCAATTTCCGTTGATCTTTCTGAACAACGGTTTCGGACATTACCTGATAATGGGCGGAGAAGGATCGCTGCACCACGTCAGTAGGGATAACTACTTTGCCAAATTTAAATTCCTCGGGAATTTCCTTTGTTCCGCTAGAAACCAACGATTCAAGCGATTCAGCTTTTGCTTTTTGGGCGACTGAAAATTGAATGCTCAACTCGGTTGTTGTTTTCCCCTCCGAAATTTTGTATCCAATACCTACGGAAGTAATATTGGGATATTGAAGGTAATTTTCTGCCTGAGAACGAATAATCTTTTTAGCCGTTTCTATTAACTCATTATTGTTTTGGGCCATACTTTAGGTTTTTTAAAGGAAGGACAATATTTAATTTCTGTATTTATTCCCTATAAAATTCAAAATATAAAAGGCAAATATGAAATCTGAATTATTACTTAAAGAAAATCTGGAAAACTAAATTACAACCTCCAAAACATCCTGTCCGAAAAAATATGATGAACTGCTTTTTTTAAATTATAACCAGAAACAATTAAAGGACGAATTGGTTCAGCGTTGCCAAATTACA
>JAIFLU010000026.1:0-38865 GCA_020048915.1 Bacteroidota bacterium
CGGGGTTCCAAATTTCTCGTTTAGTTTGCCTCCGGTTTTACCGGAGGTTATTCATATTAAAGTCCTTTGGACTTTTGTTTGCTGAAAACCCAGAAAGGGTTAAATTTTAATAACCGTAGGTGTCAACCTACGGAAAATCAAACATATATTGCAGCAACCCTGAAGGGGTTGAATTTTTAAATACACTGGGTAATTAAATTTAAACAGTTCCTAAGTTATGCTGACTTTAGCGCTTTAACTTAGAAAGAAATTTATATTGTCTCTCATTTACTGAAAATTAGAGTTTAGTATCTAACCATAATTGGAGGTCAACTTTGTGTGAATGATGTAACTAATTCCTAAAGTTATGTAATGGTTCGGCATTAGATTGGTTACACCTTTGTGAATAATTTAAAACAATTATTCACAATCTAAATTGATTAAAATGAGAAGAACAATATTAACCTTGGCCACAATTGCAATTATGGCAGGATCGGTTTCTACCTTATTTGGCCAGGAACCTGATAAACAATCTGCAAAAGCTAGAGAAAATTTGCAGGAAGCAAAAGAAGATGCTGTGGACGCAAATAAAGAAGTGGTAGTTGCTAAACAGGATTTAAAGGATGCCAAAAAGGATTCAATTGCTGATTATCTGAAGTTTAAAACTGAATCGGAATTGAAAATCAAGGAGAATGAAAAAAGCATTGCTGATTTAAAAGCAAAGCAGGCAAAAATGAATGAAAAGGATAAAATTGCCTACCAAAAAAAGGTGAATGCATTAGAACAAAAGAACATCGAATTAAAAAAGAAGCTTTTTGAATATAAGCATGGAAAACCTGACAGATGGGAAACTTTCAGGAGGGAATTTAACCATGATATGGATGAACTCCAGGTTGCCATGAAAGATTTTACTATCAATAATAAGAATTAAACAAAATGCGGTAATAATAAAGGCTGGTCGAAAACCAGCCTTTTTTCATTTAAAGCCATGGAGTTCGAGTTTTTCTAGTCTTAATGACCTTCCTTTTCCCTTCTATTTCCTTAAATGTGTGAATGATGTAACTTATTCGAAAAGTTATGTAACGGTTCCCGAATGCGAGAGGCATACCTTTGATGAATAAATACAATACAAATCTTTATTAAAGATAAAAAATATGAAAGGCAGAATATTAACACTAGCAGTATTTGCATTTTTAGCAGGAACAATGTTTACTGCTTGCCAGTCGTCGGCAGAAAAAGTAGAAAACGCCGAGGAAAATGTACAGGAAGCGAAAGAAGATGTGGCTGATGCAAAAGATTATTTAAATCAAGCGCGTCAGGATTCAATATCTGAATACCAGTCATTTAAAATTGCATCGGAAGAAAAAATTGCCGCACACGAAAAAAACCTTGCGGAATTTAAAGCACGAATAGCCGCTGATAAAAAAGAAAACAGGGCACAGTACGAAAAAAAACTGGCCGAACTTGAGAAAAAAAACAGCGATATGAAAAAGAAGCTGGCCGACTATAAAGACGATGGAAATGACAATTGGGAATCCTTCAAGGCCGAGTTTAACCGCGACATGGATAAGCTGGGTAAAGCATTTGAAGACTTAACAGTTAATAATGTCAAATAACGGGAGTCTATAATTTAATCAGGAATAATACAATTACGCTTTAAAATAAACGAAATGAAAAAAATAGTTTTATCAATTGCTGCAATAATATTTATTGCAGGGAATAGTATAGCCCAGGAAAACTCTCCTGATTTACGCGACAAATTTATGTTTGGGGTAAAGGGAGGTTTAAATTACTCAAATGTTTACGATACACAGGGGGATGAGTTTAAGGCAGATCCAAAATTAGGTCTTGTTGCTGGAGGTTTTCTATCCATCCCAATTGGAAAGTATTTAGGTGTTCAACCCGAAATACTTTATTCTCAAAAAGGATTCAAAGCAACTGGCAGAGCCCTCGGTAGCACTTATGAATTTACCCGTACCACCAGTTACATTGATATTCCATTAATGATACAATTAAAACCTAGTGGAATGGTAACAATAATGGCAGGTCCGCAATACTCGTACCTCATAAAACAAAAGGATGTGTTTACAAACTCAACGGCAAGTGTGGCTCAGGAGGATGAGTTTAAAAATGACAATATCCGCAAAAACATTATGAGTTTTATTGGAGGAGTTGACCTTAACCTTAACAATTTTGTAATTGGAGCCAGAGTTGGTTGGGATGTTCAAACCAATAACGGTGATGGCACTTCTTCAACACCCCGATATAAGAATGTTTGGTATCAGGCAACTTTAGGATATAGGTTTTATTAAATAACAATAATTAATACATATAAACATGGGAAATTTACTTTATCTGATAGCAGTGATCCTGATAATTGGATGGGCTGTTGGTTTTTTTGCATACAATGCTGGAGGCGTTATACACATCCTTTTAGTTATAGCAATTATAGCTATCATATTTAGGGTTATTAAAGGGTAATAAACAAATTAAAACAAAAAACATGAAAAAATTCGCTCTTATTCTAATGGTAGCAAGCCTGACATTAACATTTTTGCCGATACAATTAATTGCATCGCCCAAAACATCTCCAACCATGTTGGTTGATTCTAAAACACCCGAATCGGCTGAAGTTAAAACGTTAAAACTTCGGTTAAACGAAATTAATGCAATGGATAAATCATTGCTGAAGTCAACCGAAAAGAAAGCGCTGCGAAAAGAAGTTCGATCCATTAAACATCAGCTTAGCGATATAGGCGGCGGGGTATATCTTTCGGCTGCAGCAATTGTACTCATTATATTATTAGTTGTTCTTTTAGCTTAATTTTTAATAATCAGAGTCATGGGAAATTTACTTTATGTAATTGCAGTAGTTCTAATTATAGCATGGGCTATAGGATTTATTGGCTACAGCGCCGGAGGAATAATTCATATTCTACTTGTTATTGCATTGATTGCCATAGTATTTAGAATTATTCAGGGCAAGAAAGTTATTTAAAATCATCAACAGTATTAATTATCATTTATACATAAAATTATGAGTTCAGGAAAAGTATTATTAGGAGTTTTAGCTGGTGTTGCAGCTGGTGCGTTGGTAGGGATTTTGTTTGCACCCGAAAAAGGTTCAGATACCCGAAAAAAAATATCGAGAAAGGGAGAAGACTATGTTGATGCCCTCAAAGAAAAGTTTAATGATTTGATTGATACGGTATCTGAAAAATTCGATAAAGTAAAAGAAGATGCAACTGAATTTGCCGAACAAGCAAGAGCGCAGGCGAATGGTGCAGAGAAAAATGCAAAAACTGCATCAAACTAATTCGTTTGAATGGGCATAACCTCAAATCATAAACATGCCAAGAAAGAAAACCTACACCTGGCGCATCGGGCTGAAATGCAATGCGAAGCGCCAGATGTAGTTTCTAATTATTTTTTATTTACAGAAACCGTCTTATTATTAATGCTTTAAATCTTCTACGATGGAAAAAACGATATGGATTACGAATCCCTTTCTTTCAAAAGAAAACAGATCGCAGGATGCTTTATTGCGAACGTTTGATTTGCCGGGTTTAATTGATCGGATGAAACATGAACAATCGTGGAAAAAACGGGAACTAAATGCCAAGATACTGGTTAAAACCCCCGAAATGAAAATAGTGCTTACAGCCCTGCACGAAGGATCTGAAATCAATTCTTTTCAAAGTAACGATTCTGTTACATTTCAAATACTAGAGGGTAAATTAAAATTTCATGCACAAAAGGATTCCGTAACCCTTGATAAAGATCAAATGCTGACAGTTCACGAAAATATTAAATATAGCCTTACAACCAAAGAAGATACAGTTTTTCTTTTAACTATTTCAACCGGAATTATGCAGCCAGCCGAAAACTAACAAAGTGAGCGGCAAATGCCTCAATTAACATAAATAAATGCCAGTTAACTATTTAGATCTTTTGAAAAAAGCTGGTCTTATAAAATTTTCTCAAAACTGATGATATGGAAGACAATGCAAAAATGATAGAATCTCTGTATGAGCGCGCTATGGATTATGGTAAAACAAGCTTCGATTTGGTAAAATATAAAACGCTCGACAAATCTTCGGATGTTGTTTCCTCTGTAATACCTCATTCTGTAACGTTTCTCCTGATTGCCTCCTTTATGATTTTTTTAAATCTGGGAATCGCTTTTTGGCTTGGAGAAATCCTGGGTACTGCTTTTTACGGATTTTTTGTAGTAGCAGCTTTTTATGGCATCTTGGGAATTTTTGTTCATATAGTTATGCATAAATGGCTTAAGAAGAGAATATATAATTATATAATTAAAATGGCGCTAAAATAAAATACTATGGAAAATATAACTTCCACCGAAGGCCTTAAAAATGCAATTCAATTGCTGGAAGCCGAGCAAGCAATAAAAGGACAGGAATTAAAAATACAATTCTTACTTACTTACGAGAGCTTAAAGCCCATTAACATCTTAAAGAGTACTTTTAAAGATGTGACTTCCTCGCCCTATTTTATTGATAATATTATAGGTTCTGCCTTAGGCTTGACTACCGGCTATTTTTCAAAGAAATTAGTAGTTGGAGCATCGGTCAATACCTTTAGAAAATTATTCGGATCGGCACTTGAATTTGGTGTAACAAACATTATTGCTCAAAATGCCAGTTCTCTGAAATCAGTTGGGCAATATTTAATTAGCCATCTTTTTCGCAAAAAAGATGTGAATATGGATGCCAATGTATAAATCAGTACAATTTTTCAAATAGGTTAAAATTTACGCACGTGCCTGAAAAAGAGTTAAATATGCCTTTTTATGCGAAGGCAACTATTTTTATTATTGGTTTAATAGCGCTTGTAGCAATACTATATATTGCTCAGAGTATTATTATCCCACTGGTATTTGCAACCATTTTATCTATTTTACTCCATCCTGTGGTGAATTTTTTTGTTAGGATAAGAGTTAACAGGTTATTTGCAATTATCATTACACTGTTTCTAACTTTTATTATCATTGCAGGGCTGGCGGCATTGGTGGCATCTCAGGCAAGTCAGTTCCGTGATTCCTGGCCAATTCTGGTTGATAAATTTACCGAAATGTTTAATGAGTCAATTTCGTGGGCTTCCCAATATTTTGATATACGACCCCGAAAAATCCATGCATGGATTACTACCACTCAGACAGACCTCTTCGATACCAGCAGCGCAGCAATTGGACAAACGCTAATGTCGCTCGGGAACGGCTTGGTTGTATTGATATTAGTTCCCACCTATATTTTTATGATATTATTTTATCAACCACTTCTGATGGATTTTATCCGCAAGCTATTTGGCGCCAATAATAGAAGTCAGGTAAGCGAAATAGTAACCCAAACCAAAACTGTCGTTCAACGCTATCTCGTAGGCCTGGTTATAGAGGCTGCTATAGTGGCAATACTTTATATTGCAGCTCTTTTGTCTCTTGGTATTGAATACGCCATCCTTCTTGGTATTATTGGGGCAGTAATTAATGTAATACCTTATATTGGAGGCCTTGTAGGGGTTGCATTGCCTATGATAGTTGCCCTGGCAACGAAAGATTCTGCCTGGTATGCAATATACATCATGGCAATTTATTATTTCATACAATTGATAGATAATAACTACCTTGTTCCCAAAATAGTTGCCTCAAAAGTAAAAATCAATGCACTTTTCTCCATTATAGCGGTTATTGCAGGCAATGCTTTATGGGGAATACCCGGTATGTTTCTTTCTATACCACTCCTTGCTATTATAAAACTTATTTTCGATCATATTGAACCTTTAAAACCCTGGGGATTTTTACTAGGTGATACAATGCCTCCATTGATAAAGATAAAACCTATCAGCCTTGGGCCGATTAAAATTAAACCAATATGATACCTGTAAAAAAAGAAGGCATACTATTTACAAAAACCGATTTGGAATTTGAAAGCGAAGGCGTTCTAAATCCTGCAGTAATACGCGAAGGCGACAGCGTTCATATATTTTACCGTGCTGTGCAACTGGGAAACCATTCCAGTATTGGCTATTGTCGCATGGATGGCCCTTTAACTATTGTCGAAAGGTGGGACAGACCCATCATAGTTCCAGAATATGATTACGAATCGCAGGGAGTTGAAGATGCCAGAATAACTAAAATTGACGACCTCTATTATATGACCTATACCGCATACGATGGTACCAACGCACGTGGCGCATTAGCAACATCAAAAGATTTAAGGAATTTTGAAAAACAGGGGTTGATTGCACCTCCAGTAACATATGCTGAATTTGTGTCGCTGGTGGAAACTTCAAAAGAGGTGAATGAATTATATTATCTGAATCAGAGATTCTATTACCTGACAACTGATACCGAGATAAAAACATTGCTGTGGGACAAAAATATGGTTTTCTTTCCCCGCAGGATAAACGGAAAATTGGCATTCCTTCATCGGCTTCGGCCTGGAATACAGCTTGTAACTGTAAAGAATTTAAAGGAGCTCACTAAAGAATATTGGCAGAATTATTTTCTTAGGCTTCAGGACCATATTGTGCTTGATCCCCGGCATGAGCATGAGTCAAGTTACATCGGTGCCGGCTGTCCTCCTATAGAGACAGAACATGGATGGTTATTGATATACCATGGAGTAAAAAGAACAGAAGAAGGAAAGTTCATTTATTCCGCATGTGCAGCTTTGTTGGATTTAAACAATCCAGTTATTGAAATTGCCCGATTACCTTATGCTTTGTTTTCTCCTGATTACGATTGGGAGTTAGTAGGAGAGGTTAATAATGTTGTTTTCCCCACAGGTACTGCCGTTTTTGGGAATACCTTATTTATTTATTATGGAGCTGCCGATAGCTTAATTGCCTGTGCTTCGGTTAATTTATCAGATCTAGTGGCAGAACTTTTAACTTATAATGTGAAAAATGAAAAACAAAAAAGTGAATAAACCTTTCCCCGGTGGTATTGATAATCGCGCAGGGTTGTTGGGTATAGAAAATAATAAACTTAGCAATATAACTTCTGTTAAACCGGATTATACCCTTTTACATAATCAACCCGGAAACCTGGCTGAGATTTTATTTGTTACTTCTTACCCACCCAGAGAATGCGGCATAGCAACCTATTCGCAGGATTTGATAAAAGCATTGAACAATAAATTCAGTAGTTCTCTGTCTTTAAAGGTTTGCGCACTCGAAACCGGCGATGCAACCTATCCTTATCCTCCAGAAGTTAGATATATTCTAAATACATCAGAGGCTTCAGGATACGAAAATCTTGCCATTTCTATTAATCACGACAATAAAATCAAAATTGTCCTGATCCAACACGAATTTGGTTTTTTCAGAGAGCAGGAAGACGCATTTGTGCAGCTTTTATATGGAATTACCAAGCCGGTAGTAATTGTTTTTCATACAGTATTACCACATCCCGACAAACACCTGAAAACGAAAATAAAGAATATTGCTGCGGTTTGCGAATCAATTATAGTAATGACACATACTTCGGCCGATATTTTAGGGAGCGATTATGGTTTACCCAAAGAGAAAATATCAGTAATTGCGCACGGAACGCATTTAGTTCCCCATTTAAGCAAAAAATTCTTAAAGCAGAAATATGGACTGAAAGGTCGTAAAGTGCTTACCACTTTTGGTTTATTAAGCTCGGGGAAAAGTATCGAAACAACCATTGACGCGATGCCTGCTATTGTGAAGCAATGTCCCGAAGCCATATTTTTGATAATCGGGAAAACACATCCTGAAGTTGTTAAAACAGATGGTGAAAAATATCGCGAAAGTCTTGAAGCTAAGGTCAAATTGTTTCAACTGGAACAACATGTGAAATTCATTAACAAATACATGGCTTTACCCGATTTGCTCGAATATTTGCAACTTACCGATATATACCTGTTTACTACAAACGACCCTAATCAGGCTGTTAGCGGCACATTTGCCTATGCCATGAGTTGTGCCTGCCCTATCATTTCGACTCCTATTCCGCATGCAAAGGAAATATTGACAGAGGATACCGGGATAATCATTGATTTCAGAAATTCTAAACAATTAGCCGATGGTGCTATCCGGTTACTGAATGATGAACCTTTGCGAAAGAATATAAGTACCAATACCTTGCAAAAAGTTGTTTCCACAGCCTGGGAAAACTCAGCAGTGTCACATGCAATGTTATTTGAAAACATAGCCGGTGGGAAAATTATTATAAATTTTAACTATCCTTCAATTGATTTGAGTCATTTGAAGCGAATGACAACGAATACAGGGATTATTCAATTTTCCAGAATAAATCAGCCCGATATTTGTACTGGTTATACCCTGGATGATAATGCCAGGGCAATGGTAGCTACTTGCATGTATTACAAACTAACTGAAGATAGCGCCAGTGTATACGAAATCGATAAATACCTCCGGTTTATAAAACTTTGCATGCAACCGGACGGCAGTTTTCTGAATTATGTAGATAAAGACCTCAATTTTACTCCACAAAATAAAGAAACCAATCTGGATGATTCGAATGGAAGAGCCATTTGGGCATTGGGGTTTTTAATATCGCTCAAAGGACTTTTGCCGGAAGAAATCATAAGCGAAGCGGAACTAATAATTAAAAAAACGCTTCCAGAGATAGAATCTGTCCATTCCACCAGGGCGATGGCTTTCGTAATTAAAGGGTTGTCTTACTATCAATCATCTATCGAATCACCTGAGAATATTGCATTGGTAAAAATTTTTGCCAACCGTTTGGTTCAAATGTATAAGCACGAATCGACCTCCAAATGGGAATGGTTTGAAGGCTACCTGACCTATGCCAATTCCATATTGCCGGAGGCTATGTTAAACGCCTGGCAACTTACTGGCGATATTGCATACAAGGATATAGCACGATCATCCTTAAAATTTTTGTTATCGCAAATCTTTAACCAAAATGGAATTGAAGTAATATCGAATAAAAATTGGCTCATAAAGGGCGAAGAACAGGATCGTTTTGGCGAACAACCCATTGATGTTGCCTATACTATTTTGACGTTAAGTAAATTTTATGATGTTTTAAAGGATGAAGAATATCTTCAGAAAATGAAGACTGCATTCAACTGGTTTTTAGGGAACAACCGCCTGCATCAGATTATTTACAACCCATGCACCGGTGGATGTTACGATGGCCTCGAAGAAACGCATGTAAACCTCAACCAGGGGGCAGAGTCAACTGTAAGTTATTTAATGGCACGTTTAACGGTCGAAAAATATAATACTCCATCAAAAACCTCCCTAAGTCATTTTTTAGTATCAATTCCCAAAAAATCGAAACGGGAAGAAGCAATGATGCAATTATCAATGAAAAATTCGATGGCATTAACCCCTTATTATTTTGTTACAAACTCATTTGGAGTTACAAAAAAGGGAATAGAACCTATTGGTAATATGTGAATTATATAACTTAAAGTTATAAAAGTGTAACACTTGCCCACTGTAAGTTTTACAACTTTGTTGCGTTGCGAAAAGTCATTCACAATATTTAATATAGAAAAATGAAAACAAACGAAACTTTACAAAAGGATGTACAGAATGCCCTTAAATGGGAGCCATTATTAAATGCTGCCGAAATAGGAGTGATTGCTATAGATGGTGTTATTACCCTCACCGGAACTGTGAGCAGCTTTGCTAAAAAAGCAGAAGCTGAAGAGGCTGCAAAAAATGTAGCTGGTGTAAAAGCTGTAGTTGAAAAAATTGAAATAAACTTTGGCGATATGTTTATAAAGAATGATAATGAAATTGCCAATGATATTCTAAATGCTTTCAAGTGGAACTGGGAAATACCAAGTGATAAGGTAAAAGTAAAAGTGGAAGGCGGATGGGTTACCCTTGACGGAGATTTAAACTGGAATTATCAGAAAACTGCAGCGCAAAAAGCGGTTAGCAATCTTAAAGGAGTTTCAGGAGTATCTAATAACCTCACAATTAAAGCAGATACTAAAGACAAGGTTGAAAAACTTGAAATTGAGCATGCTTTTGCCCGCAATTGGTCTTTAGATGATAAAGATATACAGGTTGGAGTATCAGGCAACAAGGTGACATTGAATGGTACCGTTAAATCGTGGTACGAAAAGGATGAAGCCGGAAGGATAGCCTATAATGCGCCTGGTGTTTGGACAGTCGAAAATGAACTGGTTGTGGAACTTTAAAAGTATTCGATTCATGAGAAAATAATTAGAAAGTATTCATAGCACCAAAGTTTGGATATGTATTTCTTGATTAATATAAACCGTAATGTGGTAACAGCATGTTGTCCTATTGCGGTTTATTGATTTAAAGGAATAGGTTAATAATTTCAATTAGTAATTGATTCCATGGTTGGTTCAAATGTGTGAGGGTTCAACAAATTCCCTTTTTAGGATTTACACGAATTTTAATTCACAAACATGTAGGCTACAACGGCAGACGTATAGTTTATAACAAATAAGAATCCTTCATAAGGAATATAAGCTCCGTTAGGAGCACGCTGTTTGTAGAAAAACATGATATTGCCTGCATCAGAGCTTCTTAGGAGCGACCAGTTATTCATGCCACTCGAACAAATATCTTTCAATAGACATCACATCGAATTTTTCTAACAGTCTCTGGTGTTCTTCTTTCTTTACCTGCGAATATCGCCGTTTAACAGGTCGCTCCTAACGGAGCTTAAGAACCAGTATTTACATCATTTATACAAACAGGTCGCCGCTACACGGCTGTATTAAGCAAAATCAGAAATGGGAATTTTGTTGTACACCAAATGTGTGAATGATGTAACATAATTCAAAAAATGTATAACACTTTCCGCATGAGGTGCAGCTACCTTTGTTCTATAATAGTATTCAACTAAATTAAACTTAAATAAAATGACAAACTTTACGGAGTTACAGGGAAATTGGAACGAGCAAAAAGGGAAATTAAAACAAAAATTTGCCATGTTAACTGAAAATGATCTGTTGTTTGCAGAAGGTAAAAAAGAAGAGATGTTTGGAAGGCTTCAAATTAAACTTGGTAAATCAAAAGAAGAATTATATCAGATAATTGAAGGGCTTTAATGCATTATAATATCAGAAAGTCAACAGTTACAGATATTACTCAAACGTTGGCTTTCTGTTATTTACTTCATCTCACCAAATCTTAAATGCGTATTTATTTTTCCGGATTCTAAGAAAAACGTCCTTCCAAAGATTAAGAATATCATTGCCAAATCTGGCTTCTGCAATTAAGTGAGCAGCTAAAATAAAATGCAGTAACATGAAGAAATCAAACCGGGTTCTAAAAGCAATCCCCAGCATACGGGATGTAACTCAGCAAACCATTAGGCTCAGCGAAAAAACTACTGAAAAAACGATTCAGCTCAATAAATTCTTAACGGAGATTGCCGATGCTTTTCTATTCACATCAAACACGTTTAAAGAAACATTTTCGCGAAATTTCGAATTTAAGGAATTTTTACGCCAATGTTTTCAAATAGGATATAAATCGTTGCCCCTTATTTCAGTTACCGGCGCCATTATGGGTTTGGTACTTACAATTCAATCGCGTCCCGTTTTGGCCGATTTTGGCGCTGAATCAATGCTTCCTGGAATGGTTGCTGTTTCCCTAATCCGTGAAATGGGACCTGTTATTACTGCGCTTATCTGTGCCGGAAAGATAGGCTCAGGAATGGGAGCAGAGCTGGGATCGATGAAAGTGACCGAACAGATTGATGCCATGGAAGTATCTTCTACCAATCCCATGCGGTTTTTGGTTGTCACACGCGTTTTAGCTGCTACCATCATGATTCCGCTGCTTATTTTATATGCCGATGCATTGGGAATATTAGGCAGTTGGGCTGGTGCAAATATCAAGGGCGATGTATCATTTACCTTGTTTTTTTCGCAGGCTTTCAGTTCTTTAGAGTTCATCGATCTTTTACCGGCAGTGATAAAATCATTTTTCTTTGGCGCTGTAATCGGATTAGTAGGTTGCTATAAAGGATACAATGCAGGCCGTGGAACCGAAAGTGTTGGCATTGCTGCTAATTCTGCAGTTGTTTTGGCTTCCCTTTTAGTGCTGATTGTAGATATGATTGCTGTGCAAATTACGGATATGCTATAGTGATAGTAAAAAGTAATTAGTAGTAAGTAATTAGTCATAAGTCGTAAGAAGAAAACTGGCGCGTATTTGCAACGCGCAACATGAAAAACGAAGCTGGCTAAAAAGTTGGGAAGGGTTCTGATATTGCTCATACTGTCCCCTGTAAGTCAATTAATTGACATATTGAGTGGAGTCGAAATACGACAATTAATTGGCTTTTTATAAAGCGATTCAAGAAAAGCTAAATTTATAATATAAAAAATGGAAACCCCAAAGACATCAACACCTGTTTCGTCAAAAACGAAAAAAGATAACCCGGTTATAGAAATTGAAAAACTAAAGAAATCTTTTGGTAATCAGGAGGTTTTGAAAAATATTACCCTGAAGCTTTTTAACGGCGAAAATTTGGTAGTACTTGGAAAATCTGGTTCCGGAAAATCGGTATTGATAAAATGTATTGTTCGTTTATTACAGGCAAACAATGGAACCATACATATATTTGGTGACGATGTAAGTAAATTAAATAGCACCGGATTAGCTGCTTTACGGCAAAAAATTGGATTCCTATTTCAAAGTGGGGCACTTTACGATTCGATGACGGTAAAACAAAACTTAGAATTTCCATTACGAAGAATCAAAAAAGAACTTACCCAAAAAGCTATCGACGATAAAGTTAATGAAGCGTTGGATCAGGTAGGCTTAGCTGATGCTCTCGACAAAATGCCTTCGCAACTGTCAGGAGGAATGCGGAAGCGTATCAGTTTGGCACGAACAATTGTGGTCGATCCCGAAATTATGCTGTACGACGAGCCTACAACTGGTCTGGATCCGGCAACGTCCGATGAAATTAGTTCTTTGATAAATCATGTTCAAGAAAAATATAAAACCTCTTCTATCATTATCACCCATGATATTGAATGTGCCCGCGCAACAGCAAATCGACTTATTATGCTAAACGACGGGGAAGTATATCTTGAAGGAGCATTAGATGAGTTTGAAAAGTCGAAAGACCCCCTGATAAAGTCGTTCTTTAAATAAAAGCGTTGCAAAAAAGCTGGCGAAGTTCGATGCTTATTGCAACTTCAATATGCCATTAATCCAGAATATTAATAGTTGAAAATATGGAAACAAAAACAGAAAAATTTAAAATTCGATTAGGACTATTTGTAGCAGGAGGAATAGCGCTTTTTGTTGTGGCCATTTTCATAATCGGTAAACAAAAAAACCTTTTCAATCCGGTATTTAAGTTAACATCTAACTTTTATAATATAAGCGGATTGCAGATTGGCAATAATATCCGCTTTTCGGGTATAAATGTCGGTACGGTCGATAATATTTATATTATAAATGATTCCACCGTAAAGGTCGATATGTCGATAAAAAAAGATGTTCAGAAGTTTATTAAATCCGACTGTTTGGTTGCAATAGGTTCAGAAGGAATAATTGGCGACAGGCTTTTAATTATTATGCAAGGCAGTAACGATGCTCCACTGGCAAAAGACGGACAAAAACTGATGTCGGTAGAGCCTGTCGAAACCGATGCAATCATGTCCAGCCTTCAGGTAACAGCTGATAATGCTGCAATTATCTCAGATCAACTTGCCGAGATAATGATTAAACTAAACAGTGGAAACGGAACACTTGGCCGTTTAATACAAGATTCGACGATTGCCGAAAATATCAACCAAACCATTGTAAACCTTAAAAAAAGCAGCAAAGGGCTGGATGAAAATATGAATGCAGCGAAGGAAAACTTCTTTTTAAAAGGCTATTTTAACAGAAAGGCAAAAGCTGCACAAAAGAAGAAGGACGATGCAACAGAGCTTAAAGAGGATAAGCAAAAGATAGAAGAAAAAGCGCTGAAAGATGAAAACAAATAAGGACGACAGGTATTGGTGAAATGTAATTTCACATTTTTTTATTGAGTAGAAAGCTTAAAAATAAAACGTATCGTCGCTGCTCTTATCAAAGCGTAGCAGAAAAACTGATGTTTAGTATACTTTATGCAATGTCGTTGACTTAAAGATTTAATGTATTCTATTCATTTTTCGACTCCGCTCAGAATGACTCCACACCAAAGTGTCACCCTGAGCGGAGTCGAAGGGTCATTCTTAACTCAACGACATTAATACTTTATTAGGGAATAAAAATGACACATACGAATGCGAATCAAAAATATATCCATACTATTTTTACTTACAATTTGTGCTGGTGAAAATGCATTTGCACAGCAAGATTCTCTTAAAAAGGATTCGACCCAGATTTATGAGGATATAGAAAACTATTCGAAACGAAGCAATTTTACCAAATTTATTTATCGGTTAGTTTTTAAACCCGTCGAAACCAGCTCTTCTAAAAGGAAAGTCAAAAAGAAAGTCTACCGGAAATTGATTCAAAAGCCATATAGCACCTTTGAAGGGAAAATTATTCGAAATATTACCATCGAAACGCTGGATCCTTTTGGTTATTCTATTGCCGATACAATAGTGGCATCTCAAAATTTTGCTCTAAAAACCGGAAATGCATTGCATGTAAAATCACGATCGATCACGATCCGAAACTTGCTGCTTATTCATAAAAATCAACGTTTCGACTCGCTATTGGTTAAAGAATCGGAACGTTTGGTGCGCAAAAGAGGATATGTACGCGATGTGAAATTCTTTGTGAAAACTACCGCAAAAAACTCCGATTCTGTCGATATTTTTATTCGCGAATTAGATATATGGAGCATTATTCCCAAAGGCGATGCTTCTACTTCGAGTTTTAATATGAATGTTACCGACGAAAATTTTTTAGGGCTGGGCCATGAATCACAAATTGATTTTACAAAGTATATTGCCAGTAGCAACTTTGCTTACAATGCCAATTATCACATATCCAATATTCGCAATACCTACATAAATTCAACGATGCATTATGGCCGGGACGAATTCAAAAATTCCATCCGGAGTTTTGCTTTAGAGCGGCCATTCTTTTCGTCGTTTGCTAAGTGGGCAGCAGGGATAAGTTTTTCGCAACAATTTCGTGTGGACTCAATTTCTTCGGGTAATTTTATTCTCGACAAGCGTAAGTTTAGATTTAACGAACAGGATTATTGGGCTGGCAATGCTATGCAACTATTCAAAGGAAATACAGAAAATAACAGAACCACCAATTTTATCTCTACAGCTCGTATTTTGAGGATAAGATATCTTGAAAAACCTGCCGAAGCATTAGATCCTCAGCATGTTTATGCTAACGAGAATTTTTACCTAACGAGTATTGGAATTGCCACACGAAAATATGTACAGGATAAATTCATTTTTCAATATGGTGTTACCGAAGATGTACCCATTGGGAAAGTATACAGTGTAACGGTTGGGTATCAGGTGAAAAATAAGATCGACCGCTATTACCTGGGAATGCGTTTTTCATCGGGTTTTTATTATTCGTGGGGTTACCTGAGCACAAATGCCGAATACGGAACATTTTTCAGAGCTTCAAATGCACAGCAAGGCGCTTTTACGGTTGGGGTCAATTATTTTTCGGGATTATTTGAAATTAGAAAGTGGAAATTCCGGCAATTTGCAAAACCAGAGGTTACGTTTGGCTTAAACCGATTCTTGTCCGATAGTATAACGTTGAACGATGGCTATGGCTTGGATGGATTTAACAGTTCCTCTCTTTCGGGAACCAATCGGTTGTTGCTTACCCTGCAAACACAGGCATATTCGCCCTGGAATTTTATCGGATTCCGCTTCGGCCCCTATCTCATCTGTTCATTAGGCATGCTTGGGAATACCGACAAAGGATTCAGAAGCAGCAAGGTTTATTCACAAATTGGGTTGGGGGTTTTAATTAAAAACGAAAACCTGGTTTTTAATACCTTTCAACTATCCCTGGCATTCTACCCGTTTATTCCCGGGAATGGGCGGAATATTTTTAAACCCAATTCCTTTAAAACAACCGATTTCGGATTTCGCGATTTTGTAATTGGTAAACCGGCAATAGTGACTTTTCAATGAGCTGAGCAGAATAGTGTTAATTATAGTAGTCTATTATGAAAGCAAAAATTTTTTTTCAAAAAATTGGTTTCCTTTTTAAAGAAACATTCAAAGGGTTTATTGACGATAATGCCCTAAAACTAAGTGCAGCTTTGTCCTACTATACCATCTTCTCGTTGCCGCCGTTGCTTATTATCATTATATCGCTGAGTGGTGTGTTTTTTGGTGCCGATGCCGTGCGGGGAGAAATTTTCGGGCAGATTAACGATTTGGTTGGTAACAGCGCTGCACTGCAAATCCAGGAAACCCTCAAAAATGTAAAGCTCTCTAATAGCAATGTATTCGCTACTTCCTTGGGTATAATTATTTTAATCATCGGAGCTTCGGGCGTATTTGCCGAAATCCAGGATTCCATTAACTATATATGGGGTATTCAGGCAAAGCCCAAACGAGGGTTGGTGAAATTTTTATACAACCGGCTTATGTCCTTTTCTATGATTGGATCGGTTGGATTTTTGCTATTAGTCGGCCTGATTATAAATTCGTTAATGGATTTATTAAATAACAGGCTGGCAGCACACTTTCCGCAAGACACTATTTATTTATTTTATGCTCTCAACCTGCTCATTGTCTTTATAATTATCACCATCTTATTTATTGTCATTTTCAAAACCCTGCCCGATGGAAAGATAAACCTTCGCGATTGCGCTATTGGTGCATCGTTTACAGCCTTTTTATTTATGATCGGAAAATTTGCCATCGGGTTTTACCTGGGAAGCTATGATATTGCTTCCATCTATGGTGCTGCCGGCTCAGTAATCCTTATTCTGGTATGGGTATATTATTCGGCCATTATCCTTTATTTCGGGGCTGAGTTTACCAAAGTTTATGCACTCATCCACGGGCAAAAAATAATACCGAATTCCTATTCTTTTCAAATTAAGAAACCCGACAATGAAAATATTGAATAATAAATTTAAAAAAACTCTCTTTATTGTTTTTAGCTCCCTCCTTATATTGATAGTGGGTATTGTTTTACTGGTTTCGCCCATTGCCAAATATTTAGTAGAAAAGTACGATGTGAAATATACCGGACGGCAAATTAAAACAGGGTTAATTTATGTAAATCCATTTACCGGCTATGTTCATATTACCAATTTGAAAATTTATGAATATAAAAACGAACAGGATTTAAAGGATCGGGATACAATTTTTTTCTCTGCAAAAGGGGTAAGTGCCAATTTTGCACTATTTAAAATATTTTCGAAAACCATAGAAATATCCGGGTTAACCCTTAACAAACCTGTTGGAGTAATTATTCAGAACAAAAAAGCATTTAATTTCAGCGACCTTATTTTGAAGTTTTCCTCAAAGAAAGATAGTACAGCTCCATCGTCGGTTCATGTTAACCTTTTGGGAATTAAAGTGCAAAATGGCATTTTCCACTATCGTGAAAAAGGTATTCCGATAAATTATTTTATAAAAAATGCCAATTTTGAGAGTTCTGGTAAACGTTGGAATGTCGATACATTGGCGGTAAAATTTTCTTTTTTATCGGGGACTCATACCGGCTCTGCTAAAGGTAATATAACTATCAATTTTAAAAATCTCGACTATCAGCTAGGTATTGCGATTCGTGAGTTCGATTTAAATATTATTGAGCAATACCTTAAAGATATGGTTAACTATGGCCATTTCAGAGCAAATGTGGATGCTGATCTTGAATCGACCGGTAATTTTAAAGATGTTCAGCGTGTTACCAATTCGGGAAGGATAATATTGAACAATTTTCATCTGGGCAAAAGCCCAACAGACGATTATGCCTCTTTTAGCAAGCTGGTTATTGCAATAGAAAAATTAAGTCCTATGAGGCATATATATTCGTATGATTCCATTTCAATTACCCAGCCATATTTAAAATTCGAACGGTACGAATATTTAGACAATTTTCAGCGGATGTTTGGAAAAGACGGAGCCAACATTTCGGCTGTTAAAAGTAATCCGGTTAGGTTTAACCTGATTCTTAAAATTGCCGATTATATAAAAGCGATTGGTAAGAATTTTTTCAAAAGCGATTTTAAGATTGGCAAGCTGGCGATTTATAATGGTGTTTTGAAATTTAGCGATTACTCGCTCTCCGAAAAGTTCGCCATTGAGGCAAATCCATTTAATTTTTTAGCCGATTCGGTAGATAAAAGCAGAAAGAGGGTAGAGGGCCTGCTTAGAACGAGGATACAACCTTATGGCAATATTGCAGTAACATTAAGCATAAACCCCAACGATAGCAGCGATTTCGACCTGAAATACAGCCTGCAGAAATTGCCGGTATCGTTGTTTAATCCTTACCTGATAACATATACCTCTTTTCCGGCTGACCGGGGAACTATTGAGCTGAATGGTACCTGGAATGTTAAAAACGGAATTATAAAAAGCAAAAATCACCTGGTGGTTATCGATCCCCGAATTACCCGCAGGCTAAAAAACAAAGATAACAAATGGATTCCTACCCCATTATTGATGTATTTTGTTCGCGAACGGGGAAATGTTATTGATTACGAAATACCAATTACCGGAAATTTAAAGGATCCTAAATTTCATATAAGGGATGTCCTCTTTGATATTCTGGGAAATGTTTTTGTGAAGCCTCCTACCACACCTTATCGGTCGCAGGTAAAATATATGGAGAATGAAATTGAAAAATCGTTAACGTTGAAGTGGGAGATGCGGCAAAATTCGCTGTTGCGCAAACAAAGCAAATTTATCGATAAAATGGTTGGTTTTCTAAACCATTTCCCCGAAGCCTCTATTGGCATTTATCCGATGCAGTATGCTGAAAAAGAGAAGGAATACATTTTATTTTTTGAAGCGAAGAAGAAATACTTTTTGAGATCGAAAGATAAAAATGCCCGGTTTCTCACAGCGGACGATTCTTTGAAAGTAGAGAAAATGTCGGTACAGGATTCCGCGTTTGTTCATTATGTAACCAAACAGGTAAACGATACCATGCTCTTTACCATGCAGGAGAAATGTATTAATTATATTGGTCAAAAGGTAATTAACAGTAAATTCGACCAATTATGTAAACAGCGGGAAGCTGCTTTTTTATCAAATTTTACAAAAAAAACACTCGAAAACCGTGTCATTATCTTTCCTGGAGAAAACACCATTCCATACAATGGTTTTTCGTTTTACAAAATAGTATACAAAGGCGAATTCCCGAAAGATATTATCAAGGCGAATGAGCAAATGAATGAGTTAAATCATTCGGCACCCCGCAAAAAGTTTGCAAAAGTACGGGCAAAGATTTTGGGAATACTTTAAGGTTGTTGCATTTTCCCTTTAGAAAAGCTGACGTGCCTTGTTTAATCAATCCTTCGACAGAGGGAGAAATGAGCTAAGAAAAGCACCCCGTCTAACTGTCCTTTTCATCAGCATTGCCTATCGGTCATTCTGAGCGTAGTCGAATGAATGAGAAGAGGATGAAAGTGCCGAGCTTTGAACTTATCTTCTCTTACGACTTACGACTCCCGATAGCTATCGGGATTACTTACGACTATCTCTTCGGGTCTCACGGTAACTGGTTTTGGAAACCAACAAATATTCCATGTGTGAATAATGTAATTTATTCCAAAAGTTGTGTAACACTAATTAATCGAAAGACAATCAACTTTGTAGCGTTATTCACTAAAATTAAACACCATGAAAAAAACATTCCAATTTATTACTTTCTCAACCTTGTTTCTTAGTTTGCTATTTATATCGTGCGGACCAAGTAAAAAAATGTTGGTTTCGCAAGCCAGGGTTGATAAACTCCAAAAAGACAGCACCAAAACCCATACGCAACTAAATGAATGTGTTGCAGTAGTAAAAAACCTGAACGAAGAAAAAAAATCGTTGCAGAATCAAAATGCCTTAGCTCAAATTGATTTCGAGGCGCTTGCAGCTTCATCCGAGATGACCATTGCCGAACAGGCAAAACGTTTAAGGACTTTTCAGGAAATCACCAAAGCCCAAAAAGCTGTCATGGACAAGCTTAAAAATTCCATTGCCGAGGCATTGATGAATTACAAAATGGATGAGCTTTATGTTTATACCAAAGATGGGAATGTATATGTTTCGCTCGAAGAAAAACTGTTGTTCAAATCGGGTAGCGATGTTGTCGATCCTAAAGGAAAAGAAGCGCTAAAATCGCTTGCTAAGGTATTAAACGGCACAAAAGATATTAGTGTTTTAATTGAAGGCCATACCGACAATGTTCCTATTAAAACCAAATTATTTGCAGATAATTGGGACCTGAGCGTTGCAAGGGCAACTTCTATTGTTCGCATTTTGACAACCGACAGTGGTTTTGATCCAAACCGTATTACTGCATCAGGCAGAAGTCAATTTCATCCCGTAAAGGATAACACTACAGATGCCGGTCGTGCAAGCAACCGCAGAACCGAAGTCATTCTATCGCCCGACTTAAAAGAGATTTATAAGCTGTTGTATCAGTAGGAAGAAGTATATAGTCGTAAGTCGTAAGTATTTAGTCGTAAGAAAATGAAAAGAAGAAAAGAATAGTAAGTATGTAGTCGTAAGTCGTAAGCAGGGGGATTGTTAATCTTTTTTAACTAATTCTACTAAATACTTACTACTAACGACTTACTACTCGGTACTTACTACTAACGACTTACTACTCGGTACTTACTACTTACTACTTACTACTCGGTACTTGCGACTTGCATCTTAAATGTGTGAATTATGTAACCTTTAGCCATAATTGTGTAACTATTTTGGCTTGGTATACCTTAACTTTTCAATATTTTAAATTGTGTGAAAAATGAAAACAACTGGAATCATTATTTTGATAATTGGCCTTGCATTAACCATTTTTACTGCCTTCACTTTTTTTACCAAAGAAAAAGTAGTGGATTTGGGAAAGGTCGAAATTACCCGAAGTAAGCCACATCGCGTTAACTGGTCTCCCTTAATTGGAATTGCAGTTATGGGAATCGGTGGAATTGTTTTGTGGCAGTCATCTAAAAAATAAGGCCCCTATTGAAACTCTATATCAAATACATGGTGAGTATGCGCTGCAAAATGGCAGTGAGAGAAGAGTTGAAAAAACTTGGGCTTCACTTTATTGTTGATATGGGCGTTGCAGATGTCATGGAAGATATAACTCCGGAGCAACGCGAGCAAATACGTAATGGTTTACACCAATCTGGACTGGAACTGATGGATGATAAAAAAGCGGTGCTCATCGAAAAAATCAAGAATGTAATCATCGAAATGGTGCATTATACCGACGAAATTCCTAAAACCAATTTTTCGGATTACCTGGTCGATAAACTGAAATACGATTACACTTACCTGGCAAATTTATTTTCGGAAGTGCAGGGTACCACCATTGAGAAGTTCATCATCTCGCACAAAATTGAACGGGTGAAGGAATTGATTATTTACGATGAACTAAACCTTACTGAAATTGCCTGGAATATGCACTACAGCAGTGTTGCACATTTGTCGAATCAGTTTAAAAAAATTACAGGACTCACCCCTTCGCATTTCAAAAAACTAAAAGATAAAAGAAGGCAATCAATTGAAGATGTTTAGGGAAAAGTCGATAGTTTATAGTCGATAGTCGATAGTTTATAGTCGATAGCTAAAAAGTGAAAGTGTTATGTTATTCATAGAGTGTTTTAGTCAACCACCCCTGCCCTTCCTTACCCGCGATAGCTATCAGGGGGAGGGGATACTTTCCTTAGATATGTTATCGCCCCTTATTAAGGGGTTGGGGTTGATATCGCCTAATTTTTAGCGACATTATATAAGCTTTTTAAATAAACAACAGAAGTACAACATATAAATTATGGAAAGAACAAAATCGCACGATTCAAAATATGCCAGCAGTTTAATAGAAGCTAGCCTGGATCCATTGATTACCATCAACTCAAAAGGTAAGATTATGGATATGAATCAGGCAAAGGTCGATATTACGGGTATTGAACGTGAAATACTTATGGGATCAAATTTTATCGACTATTTTACAGAACCTCAAAAAGCGCAGAAAGTATATCTGGAAGTTTTCGAAAAAGGGTTTGTGAAAGATTTGCCCCTTACGTTTCGCCATAAAGATGGAAAACTTACCGATGTGTTGTTTAATGGATCGGTTTATAGGAATGATAAAGGCGATATAGAAGGAGCAGTTGTGGTGGCCAGGGATATTGCTGAACAAAAATGGGCTATTGAATTACGCATTGCAAATAAGGAACTTGCTTTTCAAAACAACGAAAAAGAGAAACGCGAGGCAGAGTTAATACTTGCTAATAAAGAACTGATCTTTCAAAATGAAGAAAAGGAAAAGCGGGCAGCTGAGCTGTTTATCGCCGACAAAGAGCTTCTATTTCAAAACAGAGAACGCGAAAATAGGGCAGCTGAATTAATTATTGCCAATGAAGAACTTGCTTTTCAAAACTCCGAAAAGAATAAACGAGCTGCCGAATTAGTAATTGCCGACAAAGAATTGGCTTTTCAAACACGGGAGAAAGAAAATCGTGCCGCAGAGTTAGTTATTGCCGACAAAGAACTGGCATTTCAAACCAGGGAGAAGGCAAACAGGGCAGACGAACTGCTGATAGCCGATAAAGAGCTAATCTATCAAAATATACAGAAAGAAAAACGGGAAACAGCAAATAAGGAACTGGAAGCGTTCAGCTATTCCTTAAAATTGGCATCCCAATATTCCCTCAGCCTTATTGAGGCTAGTCTCGATCCATTGGTTACCATCAATACCGAGGGGAAGATAACCGATATGAATGAAGCCTTGGTGAGCATCACAGGCATTGAGCGTAAAAAACTGCTTGGTTCCGATTTTTTCAATTATTTTACCGAACCTCAAATGGCTCGGGAAGTTTACCAGGTGGTGTTTGCAAAAGGCTCGGTAGCCGATTCGCCCCTTACCCTGCGTCATAAAAACGGTAAACTAACCGATGTTTTATTTAACGGTTCAGTATATAAAGACGACCAGGGAAATGTGCTTGGGGTAGTAATTGTTGCCCGCGATGTAACAGCGCAAAAATCGGCCTCGCAATATGCCCGAAGTCTTATAGAAGCTAGTCTCGACCCCCTTTTTACAATTAGTCCTGCCGGTAAAATCACCGATTTGAATAACGCCTCCATAAAAATAATTGGACAGCCCCGGGAGGAGTTAATTGGGACCGATTTTTTCAATTATTTTACCGAAACCCAAAAGGCCCGCGAAGTATATCAGGAAGTGTTTGAAAAAGGTTTTGTAGTTGATTATCCGTTAACTATTATCGATGGTAAACTTACGGACGTGCTGTTTAACGGCTCTGTTTACAAGGACGACCGGGGCAACGTGCTTGGTGCCGTGGTGGTGGCCAGGGATATTACCGAACAAAAGCGCATTGAAAGAGAATTGATTGAAGCAAGGGTGTTTGCAGAGTTGGCAACAGAAATTGCTGAAGAAGCAAAAGGCAAAGCCGAAAGTGCATCCCTTATTGCAGGCGATGCGGTGAAAGCGAAACAGCAATTTTTGTCGAACATGAGCCACGAAATTCGTACTCCCATGAACGCAATTATTGGTTTCACCAAAGTGTTGCTCAAAACAGAATTATCAGCCAAACAAAAGGAATATTTAATGGCCATAAAAATGAGTGGCGATTCGTTAATTGTGCTTATAAATGATATCCTCGACCTCGCAAAGGTGGATGCCGGAAAAATGGTATTTGAGAAAACGCCTTTTAAAATTGCCTTGTCTATTTCGGCTATGTTGCACTTGTTTGAAACAAAAATTCTCGAAAAAAACCTCCAGTTAGTAAAAATATATGACCCTAAAATACCAACCGTATTAGAGGGGGATCCCGTGCGGCTGCATCAGATAATTATGAACCTGGTAAGCAATGCTATAAAGTTTACAAACGAAGGTAAAATTACCATGAGCGTTCAATTATTGAAAGAAGAAAATGAAAATGTTGAAATTGAGTTTGCTGTTTCTGATACCGGAATTGGAATCCCCGAAGAAAGAATTGGACAAATATTTGAAAACTTTCAACAGGCATCCAGTAAAACTTCCAGAATTTACGGAGGTACAGGCTTAGGTCTGGCTATTGCCAAGCAATTGGTTGAGTCGCAAGGTGGTACTATTGCTGTAAAAAGCAAGCTTCAGGAAGGCTCTACCTTCAGTTTTATTTTACCTTTTCAAATAACAAAAGCCGAAGCAGAATCTGATACGGAGGTAGCGGAAGATGATTTTGAAGCAAAAAATATCAAAGTTCTGGTGGTCGAAGATATTCCGCTCAATCAATTATTGATGAAAACACTTCTGGACGATTTTGGTTTTGAACGCGAAATTGCTGGCAATGGGAAAATTGCCATTGAAAAAATGGAAGTGAATAAATACGATTTAGTTCTGATGGATTTACAAATGCCCGAAATGAACGGGTTTGAAGCCACTGAATATATTCGGAACGTTTTAAAATCGAATATTCCTATAATCGCTTTAACCGCTGATGTTACCACCATGGATCTGGCCAAATGCAATGCCGTGGGGATGAACGACTACATTTCAAAACCGGTGGATGAACGGTTATTATATTCCAAAATAATTAGTTTGGTAAAGAAATCAAATATGGAAGAATATAAGGCAAATAAAGAAGACTCCAGCAGCGATGAGGTAAAGCTAAAATGCATCGATCTGAATTACTTAATCAATCGAACAAAATCGAACCCGCAATTAATGATGGAAATGATTTCGCTTTACCTCGAACAAACACCATCCTTAATTACCGCCATGAAAGAAAGTTTAGAATTAAAAGATTGGATTGCTTTGCATGCGGCAGTTCATAAAATAATTCCTTCGTTTTCAATAATGGGAATCAGTACCGATTTCGAAAACATGGCCAAGAAAGTCCAGGAGTATGCAAGCTCTCAACTACAAACCGAAGGAATTTACGATTTGGTTCTTCAGATAGAAAAAGTGTGCCTTCAGGCATGCAGAGAGTTGGAAATTGAGTTTAACCGGATAAAAACAAAAAATGGATGAAAGACGAAAAAGATATTTTATTTTTTTTGGTAGATGACGATGCTTTGTTTTTAAAGGCGCTGGAGATCGATTTTTCACAAAGCAGTCAATCAGTAATCAAAACTTTTGCAACGGGAGAACTGTGTCTTGAAAGCATTGGGCAAAACCCCGACATTATTGTTTTGGATTATCATCTTAACGGGGTTGATAAAGAAGCAATTAACGGGCTCGAAACACTTGATCGGATAAAAGCAGCCTTTCCAGAGATGCCTGTAATTATGCTCTCGTCGCAGGACAGCATTGATGTAGCTGTAAATTGCATGAAACATAAAGCGTTCGATTATATTGTTAAAAGCGAAACGGCTTTTCTCAGGCTCCAAAAAGCTATTACCGCCATTTTTAAGACCCAGAAATTAGAAAAAACACTGAACTGGTATATGGATAGAATGTAGGGGGTATAAGTCGTAAGTAGTAAGTATTTAGTAGTAAGTAGTAAGACAAAAGGCTAAGTAATTAAAACACACTTCGACTCCGCTCTGCCAGACGAACTGTAACAGTGTCACCCAGAGTCGAAGTGTGCTTCGTAACGATATAAAATGTTTTTTTAGAATTAGTAAGACAAGCAGGTTAAATAATTATTCAGCAATGTCGTTTAGTTAAGAATCGATGTTTGACCCCAGCTGGGGTCAGATGTTTATAGAAGGTTCAATTATTCTACAAACAGGCGACCCCAGCCGGGGTCGAATATCCTTAACTAATCGATATTGAATTATTCAGGCTTATTTCCGATAATTGTCGGGAGTAAGCTTTTTTTATTGAAAATAGTAATTCATTACCCCCGATGGGATAACATGTTTATAGAAAAAGAATATTATAGATTTTAGAATATGACCCCGACCGGGGTCAAACCATTGCATTATCGTAAATGCTAGAAACATTGTACCTCGCGGAGGTTATTTATTGTATCGCGCTTAATATAACCCTGGTAGAATTCTTAAGGCAGAGCGGAGTCGAAGCCTGCTTTGAAACGAAACAGAATGGGTTTAAAGATGTAGTAAGTCCTAAGTCGTAAGTATTTAGTAGTAAGTAGTAAGGCATGGATTTTAAATAATTAATGCACACTTCGGCTTCGCTCAGTGTGACACTGGTACGGTTAGTCAGGCAGAGCGGAGTCGATGCATGCTTTTTACAGAAATAACTTCCTAAGATTTCCCGGTTTTTTCAATCTCTTATATTCTACTTAATGCTATCGATATATATCTATTTCAAGCTATATCCCTTTTTCTATAAAATGTGTGAATGATGTAATTCTTGCCTTGAATTATGTAATGCTTTTCGCCCTTGCTTCAAGTACTTTTATACAGGATGTCTCTAAAGGAAAAGGATTACTATAATAGACATTAGTTCTTGCTTTTCTAAACAACCGACTTTACATAACAATTATTCAATACTAAAAATAAATATTATGGATCTTATTATAAACCAGGGGAACTGGGACCAGCTTAAAACCAAGCTTCGGGAAAGATATCCCCAATTAACGGATGCAGATATGCACCACGACGAAGGGAAAGAACAAAGCATGCTTCGGATGGTTGAGTACAAACTCCAAAAAACCAAGGAAGAAATGCGCGAAATTATTGCGGAATATGGCTTGTTTTCGCCATAGAGGTGAATGAAATATGCGAACTAAGTGTTGAATTTTATGAAGACAAAGGCTCAAATTTCAAGGGTAGCAAGTTAACGAGATTTAATTTTTATTGGAAATAGAGACAAATCATAATTCCACTTTCAACATTCGGTTCGCATCCTTCTATTCTAAAATTAGTTTTGAAGAAATAAATCGGATCACAAAATCAATTATTTATAAATACTGCTATGAAAACAAAAGATCTTCACATACTGCACAATAACCTGAGTTTTGGCGAAAGGTTTAACACTTTTGCCTTAGACCTGCTATTAGTACTTTCGATTATGTTCGCATTAACATTTATATTATACTAACAGCTTTGAATATTCTAAATTGCTGGCGCGTGTTTGCAATACGTGCATCAAATTCCACACACATTGCAAACATGCGCTAGCTTTTTATTTAATCAGCTGCACTGCTTTCTGGTTCAAATAATTGATATACCCGCCAGATTCTAATATCATACATTCGAAAACGTATAGGAGCACCCATGAGCCTGAAAATAAATTCTAAAAAACCTTTGTATAGTTTTTTACCTACCGATGTCGAAGGTTTTGATTCCCTGGTAGAGCTTACGCTCGACATGAGATGGTCGTGGGACCATTCGGCTGACGAAGTTTGGAGCAAACTCGATCCGGCACATTGGGAACTCACCCATAACCCATGGTTGGTGCTACAGACTGTCTCGCGCGATCATTTCCAATCGGTGATGAATGATGCTGAATTTCGAAATAAGATTTACACCCTTGTAAAATTAAGAAAAGATGCAAACACAACACCCGCATGGTTTCAAAAGAATCACCCAAAAACACTGTTAACCAGTGTGGCTTATTTTTGCATGGAGTTTATGCTGAGTGAGGCTCTTCCGATATATTCGGGAGGATTGGGCAATGTAGCCGGCGATCAGCTCAAAACAGCAAGCGATTTAGGGGTACCTGTAATTGGTATTGGCCTCCTTTATCAACAGGGTTATTTTCGGCAGGAAATTGACAGAAATGGCCAGCAACAAGCCCTTTACCCTTACAACGATCCTGGTCAATTACCTGTTACACCACTGCGCCAGCCCAATGGAGAATGGCTGCGATTAAAGATTGTCTTGCCGGGATACACCGTATGGCTGCGTGTTTGGCAGGTTCAGGTAGGAAGAGTAAAACTTTATCTTTTAGATAGCAATGATGCCGCAAATTTTCCAAACCACCGGGGTATCACCAGCGAGCTTTATGGAGGTGGATCGGAGCTTAGGTTAAAACAGGAAATGGTTTTGGGAATAGGAGGATGGCGGCTTCTGAATGCACTGGATATTCATCCGCAGGTTTGTCATCTCAACGAAGGACATGCCGCGTTTGCAATTTTAGAACGTGCATACAGTTTTATGAACGAAACCGGGCAATCTTTTGAGGTTGCCCTGGCAGCTACCAGAGCCGGCAATCTTTTTACTACACATACAGCAGTGGCTGCAGGGTTCGATTGTTTTTCCCCGTTACTTATAGAACAATACCTTGGTGGATATGCAGAGGAAAAGCTTGGAATTACCTGTCAGCAATTATTATCCTTAGGCCGTAAAAATCCAAACGACGAATCGGAGAAATTTAACATGGCTTATCTGGCAATTCGTGGAAGTGGGGCGGTAAACGGTGTAAGCCGACTGCACGGGGAAGTGAGCCGTCATTTGTTTGAACCCCTATTTCCAAAATGGCCCACTACAGAAGTACCCGTAGGATATGTTACCAATGGTGTACATATGCCAACCTGGGACTCCAAAGAAGCTGACGAAATATGGACAGAAACCTGTGGAAAAGACCGGTGGCTGGGAATGACCAATACCCTCGAACAGGATATTCGAAGTGTTTCGGACGAACGGCTTTGGGAAATGCGAACAAATGCCAATGCAGCCCTTATTGATTTTGCCTCGGAACATTTTTCACGACAGCTTTTAGGCTCTGGCATTTCTCCCGAATCAATCGATCGCGCAAAACATATTTTTGATCCATCTATTTTAACGCTGGGCTTTGCCCGTCGTTTTGCAACCTATAAACGCCCCAATTTATTGTTGCACGATCCGCAACGGTTACTTCGCCTTTTAAAAAATCCAAAGTATCCGGTTCAGCTTATTATTTCGGGCAAAGCGCATCCTGCTGATCTGGCAGGCCAGAATTTAATTAAAGAATGGATTCAATTTATAAAGTATAATGGGGTTCGTCCTCCGGTAATTTTCCTGGCAGATTACGACATGCATGTATCCGAAAACCTGGTGCAGGGAGTAGATGTATGGATAAATACACCGCGTCGCCCCTGGGAAGCCAGTGGTACCAGTGGCATGAAAGTGTTGGTGAATGGCGGAATTAATTTATCGGTACTCGATGGCTGGTGGGCCGAGGCCTATAACCCCAAAGTGGGATGGGCATTAGGAGACGGCAATGAACATAGCGACGAGGAGACCTGGGATGCCATTGAAGCCGAACAGCTTTATACAATTTTGGAACAGGAAGTCGTCCCCGAATTTTACAACCGGAACGAAAAAGGCATTCCCGTTAAATGGATTGCCCGAATGCGCGAAAGCATGGCACAACTTACCCCTAAATTCTCTGCTGATAGAACTGTGCGCGAATATACAGAGAAGCATTACATCCCTGCTGCAATAACCTATTTGGAACGCACTTCTGATAAAGGCGAAAAAGCGAAGATACTGAATGATAGGCTTCATTCTCTAAATCAAAATTGGGAATCGATGAGCTTTGGCGAAGCCAAATTCGAAAAAATTGGACAACAATATAAGTTCGATGTTCAGCTTTTTGTCAACAACATCGACCCGGATGCGGTTCAGGTTGAGTTATTTGCCCAGGGAATAAATCAGTTAGCTCCAACTGTTCAAAAGATGAAAAAAGGTAAAAAAATAACCGGCTCCGGCAATGGATATAATTTTAGTGTATTGGCAACAGCCGATCGCCTTGCTTCAGACTATACCGTCAGGGCAATACCTAATCTTCCAGTTTCTGTACCACTTGAAATTTCGAAGATATTATGGCAGCGGTAAGTCAGAAGATCGAAGTTAGAAGACGGAAGGCAGAAGCAAAACCAAACTTCGTTTTCCAGTCTTCAGTCTTCGGACTCCCGTCTCCCGTCTCCCGTCTCCCGTCGTCAATCTAAAAAAATATTAGAACAATCGATATTTAATGCGTATGAACCCCAAAACCTCTAAATCAGTAGCTATTATAGTTGCCCACCCCGATGATGAAACATTATGGGCTGGTGGTACAATATTGAGCCATCCATCATGGAATTGTTATATCGCTTGTTTAAGTCGTGGAAGCGATGTTGATCGCGCCGGAAGGTTTCAGAAAGCATTAATGAACCTGAAATCCGAAGGAATTATTGGTGATATGGATGATGGCCCCGATCAAACGCCCTTAACAGGGAATGAAACGGAGAATGCTATTGTAGATTTATTATCATCAAAACACTTCGACCTGATAATTACGCATAACCCCTGTGGGGAATATACCCGACACCTGCGGCACGAAGAAGTGAGCAAATCGGTAATAAACCTTTGGCATACGGGTAAAATTTCTGCCAGCGAACTTTGGACATTTGCTTACGAAGACGGGTATAAAGAATATTATCCAAAGGCTGTTGATAAAGCTTCGATATTCCACACCCTTATTAAACCTTTATGGAATAGAAAATACAATATCATAACCAAAACCTATGGTTTTGAAAAAGATAGCTGGGAAGCGCAAACAACTCCTCGTGCAGAGGCGTTCTGGCAGTTTACAGAACCGGAACAGGCAAAAAAGTGGCTTGATGAATTTGAAAATGTGAGAGTTTGAAAAATGTGCCTATTCCGAAACGTTTTTCCCTAAATAATTAATCCACACTTCGACTCCGCTCAGTGTGACAATAATACCCGTTTGTCAGGCTGAGCGGAGTCGAAGCCTCCTCATTTGGCGCCTGCGCACGTTTGCAACACGGACACGAATTAGCATTTTATATTCAATTATTTATTATGAAAGTATTAGTATTATACGATTACCCTCCTTCACCCGGAGGTCTTGCAACCCAGGGAGACTTACTCTATAAAGGCCTTCTCGAAATGGGTGTCGATGCCCATGCAGTTCATTTTGAATCGGCACAGGAAAAAGAATGGTATTACCGTTGGTTTGAACCAGATGTAGTGGTAGGAGTAGGGTATTGGGGGCATACTCCGCAGTTGGTGCTTCACCCGCAGCGGTATGGAGTTCAGCCTGTTCCCTGGTTGGTAGCCGATGGGTATATTGCAAATTACCAGGAAGTATTAAATGCGCTACCGCTCATATTGGTAACATCAAATTGGGTAAAAGAAATGTATGTGCGCGATGGAATTAATAGCGATATTATAGAAGTATTGCCAGTAGGATGTAATACCGATTCGTTTATTCCTTTCAAAAAGGATGACCCGAAAATTTTGGCGGTACGCGAGTCATTGGGTGTTGCACCCGATCAGCTAATGTTACTTACTGTGGGGGGGGATGCTGCTTCGAAAGGTGCACAGGAAGTAATGCAAGCCCTGGCAATTATTGATAAAAAAGCACCCGACTGGAAATATGTCTGCAAGGTATGGCCGCAACCCCGAACCAAGGCTCAAAACCTAATAGACCTGGAAATGGCTGTTCATTTGGGAATTGAAAAAAATGTTACCTATGCTACAAACACCATTTCACGTAGTTTTATGCCATACCTGATTGGTGCATGCGATATATATGCAGCCCCATCGCGGTTAGAGGGTTTTGGGATGCCTCAAGTGGAAGCAGGGGCATGTGGAAAACCGGTTGTAAGTATTAAAGCGATGGGGATGCTGGATACGCTTATTCACGGCGAAACAGCACTCCTGGCAGGTGTAGCACAAAAAATTGTGGTGGATCATGTAACTCTTGGAGGCGAATCGGGATTTGAAGCCAAGCATAATGTAATATTTGAAGAGCCACGAACAGTAGATTACCGTGCAAATGTCCAGGATATTGCCAGGTATTTGATGACCCTGATGACCGATGCCGAATTGCGCGATAAAATGGGCAAAGCAGGCAGGGAGAGGGTAGTGGAAAACTTTGACTACCGAGTTGTAGCAAAAAGATTTGTTCAGATAATGAAAGATAAATTGGGGATAGTTTAGAAGAAAAAGTTAGAAGTTTGAAGTCAGAAGACCGAAGAGGGAAGTGAAAAAGGTTAGAAGTCAGAAGACGGAAGACGGAAGAGGGAAGTGAAAAAGGTTAGAAGTCAGAAGACCGGAGATGGAAGTGAAAAAGGTTAGAAGTCAGAAGACGGAAGACGGAAGAATGAAGAGGGAAGTGAAAAAGGCGGGAAGTCAGAAGACGGAAGACCGAAGGTTGGGAAAAAAGAGACAGGAAGATTGAAATTTTCTGATGGTTTCACTTTCTCATCATCAAACTGCCTTTTTCTTTTTCTTCCGACTTCAGTCTCCAAACTTCCATCTTCGGTCTTCGGACTTCCGACTCCCAACTCCCAACCTTCTTCGGTCTTTGGACTGTCTTCTAACTTCGGTCTCCCGACTCCCGACTTCGGACTGTCTTCGGTCTCCCGACTCCCAACTCCCAACCTTCTTCGGTCTTCCGACTTCCGACTTCGGACTGTCTTCGGTCTTCCGACTTCCGACTTCGGACTGTCTTCGGTCTTCCGACTTCCGACTTCCAGCCCTCTTCCACTCCCGCCTTCAAACTAAAAAAAATGTCATGCAAACAGATTATTTACAGGAAATTGAATTAGCAAAAAAAGCCGCCATTGAAGTATTAATTCATAATTCGCACGGGCCATTCCAGGGACTTCCACGTACGGCAGGTTGGGGATATCCCGAGCCATACACGCGTGATTTGATGTTTTCCATCCTCGGTATTGCCGTTTCGGGTAATCAGAAATTACTGGAAAGTATTCGAAAAGTATTGGAAACACTTGCAAAAAACCAAACAGAACATGGACATATACCTTCGCTGGTGCACGATAAAGACGATCGTGGTTCAAGCGATACTACCCCACTATTTTTATTGGGTGTAGGGATATATCGAAAAGTCACAGGTGAATTAGATTTTCTGAAAAGTGCTGTCGAAAAATCATTGACATGGATGGAATACCAAAGTCCGTCGGACAGGTTTTTGGTTGCCCAGCAACCAACCAGCGACTGGCGCGACGAACAATGGGTTACCGGATATGGATTATTTGTAAATACGCTGGTATATAGTTATCTCCGAATATTTGACCAGCACGAACGAGCCGATAAGGTGCGTCAGGAAATGAGCCGGTTTACTATTACAGAGGGAACCATCCATCGTCATGTTCACGAAGGCTTGGTGGTAAAGTACAAACCATACTACGCTTTCTGGTCCTATAAAATTCATAGCAGTGAACGATTCGACTTATTGGGTAACAGTTTGGCTATTCTTTCTGGTTTAGCATCGCCTACACGGGCCGATGAAATGATTTCGTGGATTGAAGAAGAATGCGAGGGCATGAGGAAAAGAGGGGAATTGGCTGTTGACCTGCCCCCTAATTTTTTCCCCTTTATTAAACCCGAAGAACCCGATTGGCTCCCTCGTTACCGATCGTTTAACAATCCCGGGGAGTATCATAATGGAGGTATTTGGCCTTTTATCTGCGGGTTTTATGTAGCTGCTTTAGTTGCAGCAAAACGCTATACCCTCGCCAGGGAAAAGCTTGTGGCTCTTACCCTTTGTATAAAAACGCCTCATTTCGAAAATGTTAGTTATGGGTTTAACGAATGGATAAAAGCTCAGGATGGCAATCCTATGGGGCAGGACTGGCAGACCTGGAGCGCTGCTCTTTACCTCTATGCGGCAAAGTGTGTAGAAGAAAAAAGTACCCCGTTTTTTAATGAAATGCGAACGAAGTAAGCTTAGTAACAAAGTAATTTTTTTCCAATAACTGATTCATTTTTTAAAACCAATTTATATGACAGCAACTGAATTCAATTACAGACTTTTAACCCTGCAAAAGAACCTGATTAAGTTTGCTTACAAGTTAACAGAAGATAAGGATGATGCAGAGGACCTTTTACAGGAAACTTACTTAAAAGCGCTCAAATGTTGCAACCAGTTTGTAGATGAATCTAATTTTGAGGGTTGGACGTTCACCATCATGAAGCATACCTTTATTAATAATTACCGACGGAGTATCCGTCAAAATGCATTCCGGGATACCACCAACGATCATTTTTTTATAAATCAATCAAGAGCAAACTGCTCGGATAATCCGGATTCTATCTTTTCAGAAAAGGAGATAGCACAAAACATTGAAAATTTACATGAAATGTACCGCGAACCCTTTAAAATGCATATTTATGGATTCAGCTATAAAGAAATTTCCCAGGAATTAAATCTTCCTATCGGAACCATAAAAAGCAGAATTTTTGTTTCGCGAAAAAAGCTAATGACAAATTTGAGCGAATAAAATGTGAGAAGACATAGAGACAAAGAAGGGAAAATCGCTTGTGATTTATAAAACTCTTTGTCCTCTGTGCTTTCTCTATACCTAAAATTATTAAATAATGCGAATTAAGGTTTGAGGAATTGATTTTGACTATTGTTGAATTATCGTATCGCACCACGCCATAGGTGTGGAAAGTGAATAGCCCCGGGTAAAACCCGGGGCTAAGAAATGCCCCCGAAACCCGCAACCGCATAGCGGTTGAATAAATTAAATGTCCTATGAATACCTATACCCAAATTCTTTATCAAATCATTTTTTTCCTAAAAATCATGAAAGAACCCTTGCTTCTGATCACCGGCAGGAATTATATAAATACATTTGGGGTATTCTTATAAACAAGAAATGTCATTTATACCGCATAGGTGGAACTTCAGACCATATCCATATTGTAACACATTTACACCCAACGGTGTCATTGGCATCAATAGTCAAAGATATTTAAGTTGCAAGTACAGAATACATAAAAAGCAACCACCTCTTTCCACTATTTTCCGGGTGGCAGGATGGATATGGTGGGTTCACCTATTCATTTAAAGAAAAGGATAGATTGATTGAATATGTTAAAAACCAGGATAAACATCATAAAACTAAATCTTTCAGGGAGGAATTTATTGAATTATAGACTGAGCATGGAATTGAATTTGACGAAAGATACCTTCAGTGAAGTTTTCAACCACTCCGTGGTTGCGGACAACCACCTTCTCATATTCCCCCGGGTTTTACCCAGGGCTATTCATATTTAACCGCTCCGCGGTAAAAAATTGATTCCTTAATACTTTTCAACTCTTAATTCGCATAAATAACATTAATTTTCAATGAACCGGATTTATTTTTTAGATCGAACCAGGTTTCTCTGTGTTAAAAAGTATTTTGTTTCATAGTTAAACAGTTCCTAAGTTGTATAAGAATAATCGGTAGTCATTAAATATTTTGAGGACACTTAAAAATTCATGAACCATTCCAATAGGGCAGGCTTTATCTAATCCTTCCGGAAAAGACATTTTAAAAATTACACCTATTGGATATTAGTATACTAACCCTAAAATGTGTGAATTATGTAACATTTTGTAGGAATAATATAACTTTTACAAGGGCTGCATACCGTACATTTATTTAACCAAAACTATTGCCAATACTAATAATATAAAAGATGGATACAACCGAAATTGGATTTTGGAATGAGAAGAAGGAAAAACTCAAACAACAGTTTCCTGCAATAACTGACGACGATTTGCATTTTTACAATGGTAAAGAAAAAGAAATGATGGAAATGCTCGAATATAAACTGGGCAAAACAAAAGATGAATTGCGGAATATTATTACGGAACTATAAAAGAGATTATGCTTTTTGGTTTAGGTGAAATCTCAGACTCGCCTTAAATAAACCCATGTAAAAATAATTATAACCAACTATAACATGGAATTAATTGATAGTAAAGACGATGTATTGCTTGTTGAAAAGCTGAAAGAATCGGAGTTGCGATACAGAAGATTGTTTGAATCGGCAAAGGATGGAATTTTGATCCTCGATTTCGAGACGGGAAATATTGTAGATGCAAATCCATTTATTGTTAAAATGATAGACTTTCCATTAGCGGAAATTCTTGGGAAGAAACTTTGGGAAATTGGACTTTTTAGCAATAAGGAACAATCGGAGGAAGCCGTTGTTGAGCTCAAAACAAATGGGTACATTCGTTTTGAGGATATGCCCATTCCACAGCGCGATGGAAAAATTACAGAAGTTGAATTTGTTAGCAACGTTTATTTAGTTAACAATATCAAGGTAATTCAGTGTAATATCCGGGATATTACCGAGCGAAGACATTTAGAAAAAAAGCAGGAAATAATTGCTAAAATTTTAACCATTCTGGGTAGTCAAAACAATGGGATGCAGTTAATTACCGAAATACTTACCGAAATAAAAAGCTTTACTAAAGTAGAAGCGGTTGCGATACGTCTGATTGAGAATGATGATTATCCGTACTTTGTGAGTATTGGTTTTCCCGAAGATTTTATAAAAAAGGAAAACCAGCTTATATCCCAAACCGAAAAGGGGGGAATTATTTACGATAATGCAGGATGTCCATGTCTGGAGTGTATGTGTGGTGCGGTAATTACAGGAAAAACCGATTCCTCCCAACCTTTTTTTACTCCGGGAGGTAGTTTCTATTCAAATAATACCACCGAATTAATTGCTTCCTTCCTTGAAAAAGAATCGATAATTGTTACAAGGAACAATTGTAATAATGCTGGCTATAAATCAGTTGCCTTGATACCGTTATATTCGGGAAAAGAAATAATTGGCCTGCTTCAATTGAATGATAAACTCCCTCAAAGGTTTACTATAGAAATGATAGAATTTTTTGAAAAAATCGGTAAAACAATTGGTATTGCATTTAACAGAATGCAAAATGAAAGTAAAATTAGAGAAAGCAAAAAAATTCTGAGAGATCAAAACGTAGAATATGCTAATTTGAATAAAGAATATGCTGTATTAAACGAAGAATTATCCGAAAGTTTAAACCGCATACAAAATATTAATGAGGAATTGAAAAGTGCCAAGGAAAAAGCAGAAGAATCGGATAAGCTCAAATCGGCTTTTCTTGCCAATATGAGCCACGAAATACGCACTCCCATGAATGCAATACTTGGCTTTTCGGGGTTTTTGTTACAACCTGGTTTGCCTAAGGAAAAACTCGATAATTTTGTTCAGATCATTAATGCCAGCAGCCAGCAGCTTATGTCAATTATCAGCGATATTATTGATATTTCGAAAATCGAATCCGGGCAAATAACGATCGAAACAGAATTAGTAGATATCAATGTTTTATTGAGCGAATTATTTGTCACCTACAAAAAACTGGTAGAGCTTAAAAAGCTAAGTTTGGTTTATAATGGCGAATGGCCCAATGAGCTTATTCAAATAATTTCGGATGGAAACAGAATAAAACAGGTATTGTGCAACTTATTGAATAATGCCATCAAATTTACAAAAGAAGGGAGTATAGAATTTGGGTATAAAATAAGCGACAATTTCATAGAATTTTATGTGAAAGATACCGGAATAGGAATTTCGCGCGAAAACCATGCCCTTATTTTTAACCGCTTCCGGCAGGTCGAAACTTCGAATTCCCGCTTATATGGTGGCAATGGGCTTGGTTTGTCTATTTCAAAAGCATTGGTTGAGAAGCTGGGAGGTAACCTTGCTATTAATTCAGACCTTGGAAAAGGTTCAACTTTTTCGTTTACAATTCCATATATAAAAAGCAAAATTGTAGAAGACTCAAAGGTAGCACCAATTAAAACTTTTCAACCCAATTGGAAAAACAAAACAATACTTCTTGTGGAAGATGAAGCAAACAATCATGCATTCACCGAAGAAATGCTAATGGTTACAAAAGTTAATCTAGTGCATGCATGGGATGGAAAAGAAGCAACGGAACAAATTATAAAACATCCTGAAATATCGTTGGTATTAATGGACATTAAAATGCCGGTTATGGATGGATATGAGGCCCTAAAGTTTATAAAACAACTGCGGCCAAATTTACCTGTTATTGCTCAAACTGCTTTTGCATTAAGCCACGACCGGAAAAAAGCCCTGGATGCAGGTTTTGATGATTATTTGGCAAAACCTATCGATCGGGAATTGTTTATGGATATGATGGACAATTATCTCTCTAAGGTAATTGTTTCTTAAAAAACGAAATGGAATCTTTAATTCGAATATCATGATGCTGCACATTAGAAACATGGAAAGTAGTCGTTGTATTTCGCTGGTAGAGAAAGAATTGATTAAATTCGGTCTTCATTTCAAAACCGTAGAATTGGGCGAAGTTGAATTAAAAGAGAATTTATCGCACGAAAAATTATATTTGATTGATATTGCTCTACGCGATGCAGGCCTTGAGTTAATAGCCGATAAAAAAAGCCGGATTATTGAAATGATAAAAGCAGCTGTTTGCGAATTGGTAAATCTTTCGGGTGAACTCCCAAAGCCTAATTCTCCCTGTTATATTAGTAAAAAAGTCAATCGCGATTACACCTATTTAAGTAATCTTTTTTCAGGAGAATTGGGCATCACAATCGAAAAATATATTATTGCGCAGAAGATTGAAAGAGCAAAAGAAATGCTTGAATTTACCGAAATTACGCTGAATGATATTGCCTTTGAACTGCATTACAGCAGTGTAGCCCATTTGTCGAATCAATTTAAAAGGATTACCGGCTTAACGCCTTCATTTTTTAAGCAGCATCTGCACGATTTAGATTTCAAGTCGAATAGTATAATTTCAAGATAATTAACAGATTTTAATCATTGTTGTCAGGTAAAAAGTTGTTAATTCTTACAAAAACTTGTAATATAATGGATTATAAACAGGTCGCCCCGCTGGGGCTTATTTTTGACGAGTATATTTTTTACTACAAACAGGACGTCGCTACACGACTAAAAAAGCTTTGACGAGTATTTTTTTTACTACAAACAGGACGTCGCTACACGACTAAAAAAGCTTTGACGAGTATATTTTTTACTACAAACAGGACGTCGCTACACGACTAAAAAAAGCTTTGACGAGTATATTTTTTACTACAAA
>JAIFLU010000026.1:38898-41415 GCA_020048915.1 Bacteroidota bacterium
AGCTTTGACGAGTATATTTTTTACTACAAACAGGACGTCGCTACACGACTAAAAAAAGCTTTGACGAGTATATTTTTTACTACAAACAGGATGTCGCTACACGACTAAAAAAACAGCGTAGCTGCGAACTGTTTGTAGACAAACGAATACAACAAATGGCTCTAAGCCGCTTAGCGGCGACCTGTTTTTTACCGAACAATAGTGGATTTTAATATAAAAAGCCTGTACTTCTTTGTAATAGTAAGAAAGATGACAACTTTGTTTTTTGTTTTTAACTTCCGACTCCGGACTTCAGTCTTCTGACTTAATCTTTTCTTCTGTTCTTCATACCGGCTTCTTCCTGGCCATATAATTTTCAATCTGGGCTACCTCGATATAACGTGTGAATCATATAAATCTCTTTAGGAATTGTGTAACTATCTGCCTGAATAACAAGCTACCTTTATTTAAAATTGTCGCATTAATTATACCAGGATGACAAAAATACTTTTTGGAGGTGGAATTTTATTATATGCCCTTTGGGCGGTAGGTTTTTTTTGGTTCCATATTGGGGGCTTGATTCATATTCTTCACCTAATGGCAGTGGTAGCCTTAGCAACAAGACTGCTCTATAATAAATCGGTCATGCAATAGTATTCATTATAAAACTACCGGAATGGACTTATTAAACATTAGAGAAAACTGTAAGGAGCTTAAAATGAAGTTCCGAAAGCAATATCCTGTTATTACCGAGGAGGATATAAAATGCAATGCAGGGTTATATGAAGAAATGGTTAAAAATCTTCAACAGAAACTTGGATTAGATAGCCGCGAAGTAAATGAAATTATTTTAAAGCTTTGATATATAATAGGAATTACGATTTTTTTATAGTAGTTAAAATTAGTAAATTAAAATATTCAAAATGAAAAAAATTATAACAGCTTGTTTTATAATATGTAGTGTATTATCATTTAGTTATGCCCAGGATTACCGCACAGGAATTGGACTTAGGGCCGGATTTTCCAACGGGCTTACTATTAAACATTTTACCGGAGCTAAAACAGCAGTGGAAGGGATTTTATCTACCCGATGGAGAGGATTTGAATTAACAGGGCTTTACGAAATTCATAACCGAGCTTTCAATACCCCACGATTAAACTGGTATTTTGGTTTTGGCGGACATATCGGTTTCTGGAATGGCGATTATGCCTATTGGGGCGACCATGGAAGCAGCTATACCGTAATTGGGATAGATGGAATATTGGGGATGGAATATAACTTTAACGAAATTCCAATAAATATTGGCCTCGACTGGAAACCAGCTTTTAATGTTATTGGTTATTCAGGCTATTGGGGCGATAGTGGGGCACTCTCCATTCGCTATATCTTTTGAAAAAAGGTATTAAAATTGAGCTAAACTAAAATTAAACAAAATTACACACCCATGAAAAAAATTGTTGCAATTTGTTTCACTGTATTTTGTTTATATACAATAGTATACGCCCAAGACTACCATACTGGCTTGGGTCTTAGGGCCGGTTTTGCCAATGGAATTACCCTGAAACATTTTACTGCTGAGAAAATAGCGGTAGAAGGAATTTTAACGAATTGGAAAAATGGGCATGAACTTGCAGGCTTATACGAAATCCATAATCGGCTTTTTATGGCCAAAAAATTGAATTGGTATATTGGTTTAGGAGCGCATCTTGCCTTTTGGGATGGTGATTATGAACGTTGGGGAACACTAGGAACAAGCTACACCGTAATTGGTGTCGATGGATTAATAGGAGTAGAGTTTACCTTTGATGATATCCCAATAAATATAGGGATAAACTGGAAACCTGCTTACAATGTAATTGGATACCCAGGTTACTGGGGCGATAACGGAGCCTTCTCCGTTCGTTATATTTTTTAATTTTTCTGTATGAATAATAGACAAATCAATTATCCCACTAGCATAAATACTGATATGAATTCCGTTACTGAAAAGTTAGGAAGTCTAAATTTTTCAGGTGGGGGCAATATTATTTTAGATAATAACAGGACGGCTGATATTCATTACCTGCAACAATTGCAAGGATTGAAAGAACGTAATACCAATTTAGAAGAAATAATTGAAGAAAGAACAAATGAGCTTATGAATGTAGTAGCAACAAATGCTAAATTCATCTCTATTATTGCCCACGATTTAAGAAGCCCTTTCCATTCTATTTTAGGCGCTTTGGAACTATTAAGGCATAGTATGAGGCATAATAAAATCGCGGATGTGGAGGGCTATATCGACATTGCTTCAAATTCGGCCAACAGAACGTTAAATCTTCTGGATGACTTGTTAACATGGACTATTTCGCAAAATAAGGAGAAAAGTTTTAACCCGGCTCGGGTTAATTTGAAGGAATTGGTTGGTGAGGAGATGGATGTTATTGGTATGTCGGCAATTCAAAAACAAATTGTCATAAATATAGCGATATCCGATAACATGTATCTAAGTTCTGATATTCATATGGTTAAAGCGATTATTCGAAATTTGATTAGCA
>JAIFLU010000299.1 GCA_020048915.1 Bacteroidota bacterium
TCTATCGGAAAACTTAGGATGTGCACCGATTCGGCGCGAATAAAAAATACCCGCCCGGTCGAAAAGCTCTGTACCTTCGGTAAAGAACTGCCGCTTTTCACTGTAATATAACTCATAAGGCGATAAGTTCAGTTCTTTGTCATCCGATTGTATCTGGCCAAAATCGGGGATCAGCATCATATCCAGGGTAAAACTTTCGTTAATTCCATATTTCAAATCCAGTCCTCCTTTGTAAACAAAATCGGGTGTTGCCGACTTTTCCTTATACTCGAGGTAAGTAGCAGCATATGGACTGAATGCCAACCTAACCGGTGGTTTAATATCTTTAATCCCTGTTAAGTTCCCTTCCTGATGTATAAACCCTGACACTTTCCGATCGACCAAGCTCCAGGAATTATTGGAATTGTAGCGCCTGATATTCCGAAACATATTCAGGCCCCATGTTTGCCCTGCTTTTTCGGAAAATCGAAGCGTTGAATAGGGAATGCGCATCTCAATAACCCATCCCTTTTCTGTGATCCGGGTTTTACTTTCCCAAACGGCATTCCAATTATCATCTTCGTAATCGAAATCGCTTTTTACCGCTTTTATATCGGTTTGCACACCTGCGGGAGTTATAAAAAAACCATAGGCTAACTGACCTTGATTGTATGGATCGAGATACACACCAAAATAATCGGACATACCAATATTGTCGCGTTCGGAGAAATAATTAAAAATACTGTCGGGAGCGCTGTCGTAAAGCATTGCACCAACATAAACAGCAGTTTGGTCATAGAAAAAATATACTTCTGAGGGCTGAAACGACGGTTTACCGTTGTAGGGTTGCAGTTGCACAAAATCTTTAGCCGGACTCCCTTTCAGATAAACCTCCTCGTCCAATATACCATCAATGACAAGTGGTTTGGAGATATTCTGAATTTCGACACTTTTTTTCTCCTGACAAAACAATGGGGAGATTACAAAAAAAAATGACACGATTATTATAATGGTTTTCATGATTTTAGGCAATTTAGTAATTGATGGTTACAACGAAAATGGTAGTTTGAAGCAATAAAAACACTTTCAAAAAATTAGAAAGAACAACTTGAAGCAATTTGAGTTTCTGGTTACCAAACATATCTAAAAACAAGGGATTATTTATTTTGTTTAGGTGTTGAATTAATAATAGACGGTAGTACTTTAAATCTGCTGCATAAAAACGACGCGAAATTATTTTTATTTTTCGGTAACGACAAAACTTTCCTATAAACATTTACCTGTTTGCAAAGTACGATCGGTTATAATTGGTTTAATACAACTTAGAATGACTGGAAACTTGGAAAATAATTGCTTTTTATAGTATCTTTATTTCAAAACCAAAACGAACTACTATGAATCCTTTGTTACAAACTGGAATGACCATTGTAATTGTTGCGTTGGCATTTTATACCATTGCTTTTATTCGCGAACGAAAACACCATTTACTTAACAAAACCCTGCTTTTCTATTTCACTGTCGGACTGGTATTCGACATAGCAGCCACGTGCTTTATGGTTATTGGTTCTCCTAATTCGCCCTTTACTTTTCACGGATTTGTTGGATATTCGGCTTTGCTGGCAATGAGCATCGAGGTTTTCCTTCTTTGGAGGTTATATTTAAACTCCGGTAATAATATCTCCCTTCCCACAGCCATCCATAAATATACCTTATTTGCTTACTCCTGGTGGGTATTGGCGTTTATTACCGGCGGGTTGATAGTGGCTTTAAAGTAGTTCAAGATATAAATACATAGGGCTTAGCTTAACAAAATCAAATCGGATCATGATTTTTTGTTCCCTTTAAGTTCTCCGAATTCCTCTTTCATCAGGTATTCCGAAAGATTAACATCGTGGGCTAAGTTCATTTTTTTGCGCAACCGGTAACGGCCAATTTCGACTCCACGTCCTGAAATATTCAAAAGATGCGCAATTTCTTTCGTGGTAAAGTTCATGCGAAGGTACGAACATAACCTCAGGTCGTTGGGGGTTAAGTCGGTATGTTTCTCCTTTAACCTTCTGAAAAAACCTTGTTGCGAAAGCTTCAAATTATTCATAGCTGTCTTCCAGTTTTCGGTCTGGGTATCCAGTCCCTGGTAAACAATTTTCTCCAGGTTTTTAACATGTTTTATGGGGTACTTGGACGAATGCTCTTTTAATGCATCAATTTCTTCTTTTAGCTCCGTTAAAATTTCGTTTTTCTGTATCAGATAGCGCATGGTAAGCAACAATTCATTACTTTTAACATCAAGCTCACTCTCGAGTGAACTTCCCCGGATTTCCATTTCCAAAAGCTTTTTCTGTTTTCGTAATTCATAAATAAATATACGGTAGCCGAGGTAGCCAAGGCATGATAGTAAAACCAGATAAATAAAAAAAGCCAGATAGGTAAGGTACCAGGGAGGGCGGATACTAAAAACCGATTCAACAGCAGGAGTATTTAAGTCGGATTTTATTTGAACGGTATACTTCCCAAAACGCAGATTATTATAATTAAAATTATTAATTGTCGAAATATGCCATTGCTCTTCTATTTCGGGAATCCGGTAATAATAAACTTTCTCTTCCATATTAAACCTCGATGGATCGGAAAAATATACCGTTAAATTGTTCATATAAAATGGAATGCCTGCTTTAGTTGAATTACTGCAAATTTCAATGGTTTTGCCCTTACCCTGAAAAACTAAACTGGCGACAGAAATCCTTGTCTTATAGGCAAAATCGTTAGAATTGTCGGCATTATAAAGCACAAAACCCTGATGATTAGGAAATAATATATTTTGATCGTCCAGGGTAATAATTTCGAGGTCGTTTCCGGGAGAATGGATGTTTTTTTGGGTGAATTCAAGTATTTTTCGGATTTTAAAATCGATTGCCACCTCAAAAAGGGCTATTTTATTATCAAAAACAAACCAATACTGATTTTTTGTATGCGGAATTATCTGTGTTGCTTTCTTAAATTCGCCAAGCTGACTGTTCAGCGATTTAAAAGGAACAATTCGGCTGACATCGTAATCGAAAGCATAAAGCTGATCGGTTCCCGTAAAAACAATACGGTTATTTATTTTGAAAACATCAATGTTATTTGAACTTCCGGCAATGCTATTAAAAAATTGAGAAGATACGACTGAATCTAAGCCATCGTTTAATTCAATTTTATAAATCCCTCGTTGATGGTGCGACGCCCAAACATAACCCAGGTAGTCAACCTCTACATGACGCGAAGGTTCATTATAATCAATCACTTTGTTCCTAAATTTCCAGCCTCCGGAATTATCTTTTTCAAACAATACCAATCCGGTATAAGTGCCTTCAATTAAATAATGATTAATCGGTTTCAAACACCACCCGCCTGTGATGTCGGATATTGGAATAAAACTATTATCCTTAACCAGAAATGTACCGTCGTTATGACCACACAAAACCTGTCCGTCGAATTCACGAAGTGTCCAAACCTGCCCCTGACTTCCTGTAACCATTTGAACATCCGAAAAACTATAATGGGAATTAAGTTTTTTAATTTTAGCAGTAAAGAGCCCCTGATTTGTTCCCAAATACAATAAATTATCCTTTTTAAGCAAAGTGTAAATAGTGCCTAAAGTTCCGGTAACATTGGTATATTGCACAATTGGCGAATGCATTTCCAGATAGTTAACCCCCTGGTCTAATCCGACCCATAACCCATTATCCCTGTCTTTATAAAGCGATAAAACTGTATTGTTATTCAATCCGTTCGAAAAACTGATCGTTTTCTTTATAGTTCCCTTCGCATCGCACTCAACAATACCGTTTAAAATGGTTCCAAAAACAAATAAGGAATCATTAATTCTAACTCCTCCATTGCATGTGTTATATTTTAAAAAATCGGATGTTTCGCAGGGAAAAGAAGAAATTTTATTATCTCTCAGAATGAATAATCCATTATTGGCTGTACCTAATAAATAAGAATTTCCGGAATAGTGAACGAGGGCATGAATCTTTTGGGTAGCAAACTGACCACTGCCTGGAATTAAGGTGTACTTATCGTTTTCGAAAAAATACAAACCCGTTCCGAGAACCTGCACCAAAAATCCTCGTTCTGCCGGAAACATAAACAATTGGGTAAACGGAGCTTTTATTTTTTTAACTGTCTTATAATTGTAAACATAAATGGAAGTGAAGGATTGAAAATAAACTTTGCTGTCCCGACAATATATTTTCCAAATTTCGTCGTTCTTTTCAACTTCAATTGATTTCGACAGCGAATGATAAGCCAGCTTGCAGCCATCATTATTTTCCCAAAATCCAAACTCTTCAAACCCTCCGGAAAAAATTAATCCGTCCTTATCGGAACTGACAGAACGCAGACCTTTATTATAGGGCAATTTGTAAACTTTATGCAATAATCCATCATATTCTATCAATCCTTCGCTGTTGGCAAAATACACGTACCCCGAAACAGAATGCTGGCAGATGCTCCAATTTTGGTTTTCGACAGGAATATTATTCGAAATATAGTTTTTTATTTCGTGGTATTGACGGGTGGTATTGGCATTAACCAACAGAACGCTGTGCCAGAGAAAGAATAAAAAGAAATATCGATAGCTTGAAAACATTCGTATTTATATTTAACCAAATGTAAAAATAAAAAACCCAGCGAAATCTATCGCTGGGTTTAAATCATACTTTTAGCCGAATCTGTTAAAAAAATTGCTTCCTTTTACCTGTTCCTACTTAATTTCAACTTTCGCTGTTTCATCAACCTTAAATCCAAGTTTTTTCAAGCCTGTTTGAACATCGGATGACGACATAAAGAGTTTCCAAAGCAAACCGGAACGATAGTTTTCAATCATTACAACTGCCGGTCCCTGGTCAATTGCCAGATATCTTTCAGGATACCAATTACTATGAATACTGAATGCATCATAAAATCCATAGGTTCCCCAAATGGAATCCCCCAAATTATAGTAAAAATGTTTTAATGCATCCATCGAGTAATTTGGAGTATAGGGAAATGAAGACAAGGCTGCTGTTGGAGAAATTACCCCCAAGTCGTTTTTCTCACCAGGGGCATGCGCCGAATACCCATTTATTGAATAGCTTGCAGTTAATCCCCAGCAAGCTGAATCGTAACCGGCAAAATTATTAGGGTTTAATATACACCATTGCCGATTTATAAGTGTTTGATTTTTATTATGCTCCCAATAATCGGCATACTTATCGGATAACCCGCGCGGATCGAGCCCCAGGTATGAATAATGCTCCCAAAACAATGGTCCTCCATACTCTTCGGCACTATTATGTTTCAGGTATAATTTATAGCCATATTTCTCATTCGGGGAAACAATATTTCCTTTTCTTGCCCATCCCTGATGATATGCCTCCGGACTAACAGGATGTGTTGGAGATGATGCCGCCAAAACATATAAAATCAAACATTCGTTATACCCTTCTACCGGAAAGTTCATTTCCCATCCATAATTGGGCGACCAATGCCAGTAGATAACATTTTTACCTCCCTGCGTAAACCAGTTCCATTCCACTTCTCGCCATAATTTATCAATATCTGACGAAAGTTTTTGTTCCATTTCGTTTCCGGTAATAAAATATTGCTTGACGGCTAATAACCCCTGCATTAAATAAGCTGTTTCAACCAAATCGGCTCCATTATCCTTTGGACTGAAGGGTTTAACTTTTCCGGTTTCTCCATTTAACCAATGGGGCCAGGCACCATGGAATCGATCGGCTTTTTTCAGAAAATCAACAATTTTTTGTAGCCGCGAATAACCCTGCTCGCGGGTAATAAATCCACGCTCAATACCAACCAATATTGCCATCACCCCAAATCCTGTTCCTCCGGAAGTCACGATGTTTTTATCGTTTTCGGGATAAACCCCGTCCATGTGAATACGCTCACAGGCCATGCCTGAAAAGGGCTCGGCACCATCCCAAAAATATTGAAAGGTTCGGTATTGGGTAAGCGTTATAAGTGAGTCATCAGAAATTTTTTCAAATCCAGGATTTTCAGACTGGTTATCAGATTGCTTTGGAGGCCCAGGTTTACATGAAGCGTAAATGGCCAAAAGAAGAATAAAAGGTAGTGCGTATTTCATGCTTATAAATTTAATAAGTGAATCCTAGTTTATCTAACCCAATTTTCACCTCTGGGTTCGACATAAATAAATTCCATAACAACTGAGAGCGGTAGTTTTCGATCATACAAATTATTGGTCCCTGATCGATTGCCAAAAAAGAATTTGCATACCAGCCTTTGGAAACATCAAAAGCATCGTAAAAACCATACTCTCCCCAAACCTTATCTCCAAGATAATAATAAAAGAAACGGATTGCATCCATTGATTGTGCAGGAGTATATGGAATCGAAGATATAGCTGCAGTTGGAGAAATTACCCCCAAATCGTTTGTTGGAGAATGAGCATTATAACCTGATGAATTATCACTGGCAGTGAGTCCCCAAACATCTTTGCTGTATCCAACAAATCCCTTTGGGTTAACAACACAATACTGGTGATTAATCGAGGCATGGTTTACATTCTGTTCCCAGTAATTTGCATACGTATCTTTCAGATTTCGCGGATCGAGCCCAAGGAAGGAATAATGGGAGAAAAACAAGGGGCCTCCATAATCTTCCCCTAATGGAAGTTTGATGCTGTAAAAAGACTTTCCGTTCTTCATTGGAGATGCTCCATTTCTAGCCCAGCCTTCGGTATAAACCGGTTTCGAAATTGCATACGTTGGCGAGCTTGCCGCAAGCACATAAACTATTAATGCTTCATTCCAACCGGCAACCGGCATATTCATATCCCAGTTATAATTGGGCGACCAATGCCAATACAGCTTATTTTCGTTGCTCTTCTGATACCATGTCCATTCTACCCTCTCCCAAAGTTTCTGAATGGTGTCGCACATGGTTTTTTCACTGGCAGATCCTGCATTAAAATATTGCTTTGCAGTTAGCAGTCCCTGAATTAAAAAGGCAGTTTCTACAAGGTCTCCACCATTATCTTTGGTACTAAATGGTACAACTTTACCGGACGATCCGTTTAAAAAATGAGGGAATGCGCCATGAAATTTATCTGTTTGGGGGCTATTTAAAAAATCGACCATTTTTTTTATACGTTCAAAACCCTGACTGCGACTGATAAATCCCCGCTCTATCCCGACCAGAATTGCCATGATACCAAAACCGCTTCCTCCGGAGGTAACAATGTCTCCTCCTCCTAATCGGTCCCGGGCAAGGCCTGAAACAGGATGGCCATAATCCCAGAAAAATTTGAAAGTTTGACTTTCGACCAGTGTAAGCAACGCATCATCTGTAATCTGAGGAAATTTCATTACCGAATCCAATGCTGTTACAAAAGAATTGGAAAACCCTCCAAATGAAAATCCATTTGCTGACTGAATATTGCTGGAAACATTAACGTAATAGCGCTTCCATCCCAATAAGGAAGTTGTATTGGTAATTGTCACTTTTTTATTATCATTGGAAAGACCCACAGAAATAGGTAGACCATCCGAAACAGAGATAAACTCTTTGTATTTCGAAGCATCTAACGGTTGGGAAAAACTAATATCGATTTGAAACGCCTTTGGATTGATATTTTTACTAATGTTTGGAGGCATAAAACCAATTTGGTTTAAGGTAACCGTTTCAACAACCATCACTCCATTTTTGGTAGTGAATGAATACATTACTCCCGGGAAAATTTCTCCCTGAGAACCTTTTAAGTCTTTGGTAATATTTAAACTATAATCTGTGACAAAACTTAACGGTTGTAATGGTTTTACGGTTGCTATTTTGAGATCGGCAGAAAAACTATAATTGCAGGGGACTATTGTATTATCAGCTTTTTTTAGGAGTATCCCAAAACGAACGGAACTGGTGTCTAGCTTGGAATTAAACTCTATTTCGAGGCTACTTTCTACCGGAATATTATTTTTTGAAACCTGAATATCTAAAAACGTATCACCAGCTTTTGCTTTCGCTAATTGAAATATACCAGGATCCTTACTAGTATTGTTGTCTTTTTTACAAGCTGAGAAAACCTGAAGTATTAGGCAAACACCTAATAACCATAAAAATAATCTTGTCATTGTAATAGAATTAGATATTTGTCGGGAAACAAAAGCTGTAACAACTTTAAAACACAGAGGCACTAAGAGCTCAGAGTAAGCAGGTTTATTATACTTTCTCCGTGTTTTTGTGCCTCCGTATTTCGTTTAGGACTTCTAAACCTCGCTAAGGTTTTTCAGAATTATAGATTAATCCAACTTCGCCTGCAGAAATTGCTTTATGAAAAACACGTACATCATCTAATTGTCCCTTGAAATGACCATTTGCATCAGCATGAGAATAATCAGCCCATGTATCACTTATGGTTTTATTGGAACGTCCTTGAATAAACCCAAAAGCGAGTTTATTGCCTAATGCATCGCCATCATATTTTAGACCTGTAACGCCTTTTTTAGCATCACCTGCTGGCCATAAGTTAAAGTCGAAACTCTTCATTTTTTCTCCATTATAGTATAAGGTCCCAACTTTTGTAGCACCATTATACGTATAGGTTACATGCAACCAGGTGTCTTTTAGTAACGCTTTCATCTGATCAGCAGTTAAGCTCTTGGCATAACTCCAGCCCTGCCAACCCTGATCTGCCAAAGCAGGAAACCACATATCTTCACTGGAAGTAGAGTTATCTGCCAGGGCATAGCGGAAAGCAAATTTAGCGCCATCGTATCCTCCATACATTTCGTATTGGAATCCATACCAACCAGCTAAGCCCATAACAAAATGGCCACCGGTTTTAGCTGTGGAATTTGTTTTTACCCAAAAACATATAGAAAAATTAGTAGCATTCATCAGTGTATTTCCATTTGGCACCTCAATGATAGTGGTTGTTCCATTAAAAGTAGCTGCTTTTCCTGCTGCTGCATTAAGAGAAGCAGTATATGTAAGATCAACAATATCAGCTGCCGTAGGGTCATAACTTCCAATCTGATCATTGGCATTATCATCAAAATTCCAATAGGCAATTTGTCCGGATGGGGTAAAGGTACCTTCGGTAGTAAACGCGCGTTCAAATGCACCCAGGTTTTCTCCGTTTGTAGCTTTCAGTGCAAGAAACGTTAATTTATACAAAGAACCATAACCAAGGGCAGTGGTTGGAGTGATTGTTACAACTTTTCCGCTTACCTGAATAGTGATAGGAATATCGGCTTTATCATAATCCTGCTGAAGTAAAATATTCGTATTTGTTGCAGTTGCCGCATCAACATCCGTCGAAAAAGTGGCTACAATACTTGGACTAACCGGCACATTTGTAGGAGCAGTAGCTCCATTCAGGTCAGTTGTCCCTATTACCATGGTTGACAGCGTAAGTGCTGTTGGATCATCTTTCTTACAACTGGTTAGTGTCATTGCAAACACCATAACCAAAAGAATGAAACTAAAAATTACATTTTGTTTTCTCATGATGAATTGTATTAAAGGTTATACATTGATTTTATTTATTACCAGTTAAGATTTTGTGATAATGTACCTTGTGATATATCAATTTCGTTCTGAGGGATTGGCAACAATTCGTGTTTGCCTTGCACAAATCCCATTGGTCCTAATATTTCAGAAGCTTTTCCTGTCCTTACAAGATCCCAGAAACGCAAACCTTCCAACGCCAGTTCGTGTCTGCGTTCCAGCAATATGGAAGCTCTCAGCTGGTTTTTATCTTGTGTGGTTATATCGGGAAGAATTGTTGTATTCCCCTGACGAGCACGCTCTCGAACCAGGTTCAGATATACGAGCGACTGGGCAGGCTTATTATTTTCATTCAGTGCTTCTGCCGCCATAAGCAGCACATCGGCGTATCGGATAATACGCCTGTGATGTCCCCATTGGGTAATGGTATTGATTCCGGGAACCCAAACTTTACGATTATAACATTCTATCTCGATAACATTTCCCTGGCCATCTTTAGTTTCATCGGGAGAAGTACCATCGCCCAGAATTGCTATTCCATCGAGCACATCACCCAAATCGATAATAGTGCCTTTGAGACGGGGATCGTCATTTTCGAAAGAGTTACGAAGGCTTATGGAAGGACGATTAAACCCCCATCCCCTATTAGGTGTTCCGCGTACTCCCTGTGTATTTGCATATTGGTTTCCTCCATTTTCCGTACCTTCGGACTGCAATGCGCCAATTTCGAATACCGATTCTACCCCATTTTCGCCTTTCACTCCGTTAGCATCGGTATAAACTGGTTCCAGACTATATTCTCCTGAATTGACTACTTCCATTGCATATTTTTCGGCATTAACAAAATCCTGTTTAAAAAGATAAAACCTTGCCAACATCCCTCCTGCTGCACCTCTCGTTGCCCTACCCAATTCGATGTCAGGTTGAGTACTCTTTTCATCCAGGGTTTGAAAAGCAAAAAGAAGATCTTTTTCAACTAACGCGTATACTTCTTCTTTAGTAGATTTTGTTAATTTTAAAGGAGGGTTTAACGATGTAACCAGAGGGACTCCTCCCCAGGCTCTTACCAGATCAAAATAATACATTCCCCGAAGAAATCTGGCCTCTGCAACATACCTTCTCCGAAGTACAGTATCCATCTGAATTAGTGGAACCTTTTCAATTACAACATTCGCCCTTTTTATTCCTTCGTATAAAGTAGACCACCATCTGTCCAACCCATCCTGCGATGTAGTAATCTTAAAATTGTCGTATGGGCCAAGTGTTGAAAACTGATCGGAAGGATTACTTCCTTTGTGCGAATCGTCCGACATAATATCCAGAATCGGGTAACCTCCGTAACTATAAAACCAGTTCCGGGAACTTGTATAAACGGCATTTGTTGCAAGCAAGGCATCTTCCTTCGATGTAGGAAAAGATTCCTGTGTAAGCTCACCTTGAGGATCCTTCTGAAGAAAATCTTCGCAACCAATAAAAAGTAATGCTGGTAACAAAAGAAAAATATAGTGGTATTTAATCGGTTTCATCTGTCTATTTTTAAATTTTTATAATTAGGTTAGAGGAATCCCGATAGCTATCGGGACCAATTAGTCATACTCTTGTGTGTTGAGCCTCTCTGCATGGATGTTTCATGTTTTTAGAAAGTTAAGTTGACACCAAATGAATAAACAGCAGTAATAGGATAAATTCCATAATCAATTCCATTGGAAAGTACATCGGAACTGCCAATTTCGGGACTGTATCCGGTAAATTTGGTAAGCGTATACAAATTGGATCCTTTTATGAAGATGCGAATTTGCTGCGTGAATATTTTGTTACTCAAAACAGCAGGAATGGTGTACCCCAAAACGATATTCCTCAACCGCACAAAAGAGCCATCCAGAATAAAGCGGTCGGAAGGGGTATAATTGTACCCCCCAAAAGAAGGTCGTGGTTCGGAATTACTGGTTCCGGGTCCTGTCCAACGATCCATAACATGTTTTTCGAAATTATAGGGATCGGGACGAACAACCTCTTTGCCATTGAAAATTTTATTTCCGGTTTGTCCTTGAATGTCAAGAGAAAAGTCGAAGCCTTTATATTGCAGTTCGAAATTAAACCCAAAAATAAATTTCGGAATTGGGGAGCCAATATTGGTACGATCTTGTCCATTTATCACATTGTCGCCATTTACATCTACAAAACGTATGTCGCCCACTCCAGCCTGGGCATCGTGAGGATAAGCATCTAACTCTTCCTGGCTTTGAAATAGTCCATCGGTTTTATACCCATAGAAAGAACCAATTGGCAAGCCTACCCTGCTAAGTGTAACCGGAATGCCGTTTCCAAGCCTTCCGCCGATTAAAACCGAATCAATTCCGCTGTTTCCTCCAATTTTAAGTACTTCGTTATGAACGGTTGATCCCAATAATCCAATATTATAGGTAAAATCGTTTATTTGTCCTTTATAATTAAGGCGGAGTTCAAAACCACTATTTAAAACCGAAGCCGCATTATACCTGATTTTTTGCCCTTCGCCATTTCCAAGATATCCGGGAGTGGAAAGTTCTACTAAAATGTCTTCTGTTACCCGGTTATAGTAGTCGACCTCGCCAGTTAATTTATTCTTTAGAAACCCAAATTCTAACCCAACATCAGTTTGTTTGGTACTTTCCCACTTCAATCCAAGGTTTCCGCTTTTACCGTATGATGCAGCCGAATTCATTGCCGCGCTTTTTCCAAAAACAGTTACTAAATTGGACTGTACCCTGGAATAACGGTCGTAATAGCTAATTTTCTCATTTCCAATTATCCCCCAACTAGCCCTCAATTTCAGGTTCGAGATTATAGGAACACTTTGCATAAAATTTTCCTTGGATATATTCCATCCGGCCGCAAAAGAGGGGAAATTTGAAAACTGGTTGTCCTTACTGAATTTGGATGACCCGTCGCGACGAAAAGTGGCTGTTAAAATATACCGTCCATCGTATGTGTAATTCATTCTAAATAGATAGGAAACCATGGAATAAAATTGATTAGCATCTACTCCGTTGTATATTCCGCTAATAGTATTTACATTGTTGTTCGGATCGTAAATGTATGACGGGCTTATGTACCAGAAATCTTCTCCATTCCGAAGAATATTTTCCCCACGCATCCTGTAATCTTCTGAGGATGTATTTTGCATGGTATAACCTGCCACCATATCAATAGCATGCTTTTCCATGAAAACATTGTTATAACTCAGTGTATTCTCCCAAAGCCATGTTAAGTTATCGCTGGTTTCTTTCGATAAATCGCTTAACACATTTTGTTGCTGCGATGCTGTTCCATCGGGATTATAAATGGTGTATGCCGGTGTAAAGCTTTGTGATTTGTTGTACGAAGCATCTATACCAAAGCTCGATTTCGCTATAAAATGTTTTAAAATAGTAGCTTCGGCATAAATGTTACCTACTCCCCGAAGTCCTTTCCTGAAATTATTTGAGTTCGCCAAATCAGCCAAAGGGTTGCCCACATTATAAACTACGGCATAACTGCCATCCGAATAATACGGAGTTAACAATGGCTGCGCTCTGTAAACCGCATAGGTGGCGTTAGGTGCATTCTGCTGGTTATAAGGAGCCAGGGTAATATTGTTACCCAAACGAATAAACTTGGTTATATTGTAGGTGTTATTTAGTTTGATAGTGATTCGGTCGTAACTCGACTTATCAATTATCCCACCTTGTTTAAAGTAACTCAACCCAACATAGTATTGAATATTCTGTGTTGCCCCGGAGGCAGAAAGTTGATGACTTTGAATCGGTGCCGAATGAAAAACAAGGTCTTGCCAGTCGGTATTTGGCAAAAGGTCTACATTATTATAACTGCCAGGTTTTATTTCATTGGTAATAATGGCAAATTCGCGCCCGGACAATAAATCAATTTTTTTAGCCAGGTTTTGCATGCTGTATTCGCCAGAATAATTGAAAACCGCTTTATCAGAACCAATTTTCCCAGTTTTAGTAGTAACCATAATAACTCCGTTAGCGCCGCGGGATCCATATATTGCAGTAGCGGAAGCATCTTTCAGCACTTCCATGGAGGCAATATCGGCGGAATTTAAAAACGAGATGTCATCCAAAATAACTCCGTCAACCACAAATATCGGGGACGAATTATTAAACGTACCGACCCCTCTGATTCGAATTGATGGCATTGCCCCGGGTGCACCCGATGTACTTGCAACCTGCACACCGGTTACTTTTCCCTGGAGGCCCTGTTCAGCATTCAGGGAGGTAATTTTTGTAATATCACTTCCTTTTAAAGAACTCACGGCTCCTGTCAAATCACTCTTTTTAACAGTACCATACCCTATTACCACAACTTCCTCCAGTTGCTTTACATCAGCAACTAACTGAATATCGATTACCGAACGATTGCCAACATCCACCTTTTTAGTAGACATGCCCAACTGCATATAAACCAACGTATCTTTGGGTGAGGCATTGATGGAATATTTACCATCTATATCTGTCATGGTTCCACGCTGAGTATTCTGAACTAAAATAGAAACTCCCGGAAGCGCTTCGTTTTGCTCATTGGTAACTTTTCCGGTAACGATTTGCTGAGCCCAAACAGGAAATAGACACAACAAGAGCATTAAAATCAGAAGTTGTTTTTTCATTACTAATAGGTATTTAGTCAATAGAAATATGAATCCTTTAAATTCAATGTTTGTGTCCTTAAACATTAACATGTAAAAGTTTCATGAAGGCGTTGTATTAAAATCAAAGTTAGGAAGATAGAAAACGAATGTCCAGATAAGGCCGTTCTATTCGCTTTCTCATAGCTCGTTTCGATAATTTCATTTCCTAAACAAGAGTACATCATCTTAATATAATTAATTATATTTCAAACAATTAATTATTAAAAAAGTTCTTTCGACTTTCATGTTTTTTCGATAACTAGCAGGTGTATTTTGAGTATTCAGAATTGAACAAGCTCCTAAACCATTCTTAAACATTATGACCATTTGTTACAAAATATTTGAAAACAATGATTTAATAGTTCAGGGAGATTCGTATTTTTAGGAAAAATTTAACAACATTAACCTTAAACATTAAAACAGTATGATAACCTTATTAATCCTTGGAGTAATTGTATTTATTGCAGGTTTTGCAGTAACACAATCAGATTCTCCTTTTCGCAACAGCGGAACGTTAATTAAAATTATTGGCATA
>JAIFLU010000100.1 GCA_020048915.1 Bacteroidota bacterium
CTTATCATGGAACTCGCTTGTGGCTTACATAACTTTAGAATAACTGTAAAATGTACTGCATAAATCAATTAATCTATATAAAGTCTAATATTTTTCATTTTTTTTATATTAATCAAATAGAAATGAAAATGATTGGGGAGCGATCGTTATTCTCCTATTTTTGAAAATGCAAAAAAGAATCTTAAAAATCCAAATGAAGATTAACAGGATGAAATTTTAATTGAACAAGATGAAAAAACTACCTACTAGAATTGAATTAATGACTCCAACTATCGAGGCAATAAAACAACTTGGTGGATCTGCAAATACCGATGAGATTTACGAAAAAGTTGTTGAGAATCTGAATTTAAGTGATACATTGTTGGAAATTATCAACGGCAAAACGGGTCAATCTGAATTGAAGTATAATTTAGCCTGGGTTAGAACTGTTCTTAAGAATAAAGGCGAAATTTCAAGTGGAGGAAAAGGAATTTGGATTCTTGGAGACAACGATCCAATAAAGGTTACTTCATCAAAAACAAGGCAGATTAAAGAGGCAGATAAAAAGGAAGCAGATGAAGAAGTAGAAGATGCAGAAAAATGGAAAGCAGAAGTTCTAGAGGTTATTACTGAAAAAATGTCACCAAGTGCTTTTGAAAGATTAATTCAAAGAATCTTGCGAGAAAAAGGGTTTTCACAAGTTGAAATTACAGGAAAGTCAGGTGATGGAGGGATTGATGGTAGAGGGATTGCAAAGATCAATGGTATTTTGAGTTTTCATATCATTTTTCAGTGTAAAAGATATAAAGGTAAAGTTTCATCAGATGAAATTAGAGATTTTAGAGGTGCTATGGTAGGCAGAACGGACAAAGGCTTATTTATTACAACTGGCACGTTTACTCGAGATGCCATTAGAGAAGCAAATAGAGATGGTGCCCCTGCTATAGATTTAATTGATGGTGAAAAGCTTGTAGAAAAGCTTAGAGAATTGAGATTAGGAATTATCGTTGAATTAAGAGAGCATATTACAATTGATGAAAAATGGTTTAAGGATTTTTAAATGTTCACCATTTTTTTTCAAATTAAAAAAATGAGCATAAAGCAGACGCTTTTACAAGTATTGATAATCATATTTTTTCTTTTAGGCTGTACAAAAGAGAAAGATAATTCACCATCAATTACTATGTTTAATACCAGTAATGGCCTTCCAAGTGATTGTATTTATTGCATTAAAGAAGATCCTATGGCAATATCTGGATTGGAACTGAGAATGGTGTCGGCAGATTCAATGGAGTACAATGGGAATCTTATTTTGATACATTAAAGTTAGTCTCTAAAAGAGTTAATAACATTATTATTGATAATTCCAGAAACATTTGGTTTGATTTTATGGGTGATACAAATACCCTATACAAGTATAATGGAATAACATTAGAGAAAATTAACAAATTTGAAGAACTCTATAAGAACCTGGACTCAAGTCGTAATTATTATTACTTGAATCGTAAGATTTTCCAATATAAGGACAATGGATTTAAAGAAATTGATGTTCCATTAATTAGTGATGATCATTGTACCGTTAATCAGGTATTACTGGATAGTAAAGGGCAATTTTGGGTTTCAATGGATGACTATTGTTTAAAAGGCGTTACTAAATATGATGGTAGCAATTGGACAGATTATGTAACGCGTGATATTTTTAACAATGATGTTGGAAATAGTATTTATGGAATAATTGAAAGTAAAAATGGGAAAATCTTATTTTCAACGGGGACATCAATTATAAAGTATGATGGCAAGAACTGGAGCGTTTTTCTTGATTTTAGTAGTAAACTTGGTAAGCCAACCATTTCCTATGGATTATTTGAAGATAGCAAAGGAAACATTTGGTTTGGATATGATAATTTATACAAATACAATGTTTCTAAAATTCAGGAAATTGACATTGCACAATATCCAAAGCAAGGAGTATATTCCAGACTTATTAATACCTACTTTGAGGATAGTAAAGGTAATTTGTGGATTGGAACAGGAGATGGCATATTTAAAGTCAAATAATGGAGTATTGGTATGACCGGGCCGGGGTCATATTTTAAACTCTTTAATAATCTTTTTCTATACACATATTATCCCTCCGGGATTAGCAATCTGTCTGAATAAGTCCGACAGATTGCCTTGTAATTGTTCTCAGAATAATTCTTAACCTTCCAACGTACTGTTCTTTGCAAGAGAGGCTAGTCCGCCAATTACGCCGAGGTTCATTGAGTCGAGGGCAGAACTTGGCACAATAATCATCGATCCTTTTTCTTTGAGGCCTTCTCCAATAAGATTCATAGCCCGCAACTGAAGGGCAACCGGATTATTAATATACCGTTCGCTGGCTTTGGCAAATTTTTCGGAAATTTCAGCTTCGGCTGTCCCTAAAATTACGCGGGCACGACGTTCGCGTTCAGCTTGCGCTTCTTTGCTCATGGCATCTGCCAATCCCTGCGGAATAGCTATATCCTTAATTCCAACGCTCTGACATGTTATGCCCCAGGGATTCGTATTCTCGTCTAACACCGTTTGTAAATCGCTGGCTATTTTTTCTCGATCCTGCAATAAATCCGACAGCTCATGTTTCCCGATAATATCGCGCAAACCGGTCTGACCGATATATTCAATAGCCGATGTATAGTCCTGGACCTCCAGGGCTGCTTTTTCAACATCCCAAACAGTCCAGTACAATACTGCCACTACATTTACAGGAACAGTGTCTTTGGTAAGGGTTTGTTCGGCTTTAAAGTCAATTACACGGATTCGCTGATCGATATAATCAATTATCTGATCGACAATGGGAATAATAAAGAAGATCCCGGGCCCTTTTAATCCGGTAAATTTGCCTAACCGAAGAACCACCGCTTTTTCCCATTGATCGGCAATTTGAAGTGTACTGGCTAAGAGTACCGAAGCTACCATTCCTCCCAGAAAAAATCCTAAAGGAATTATTTTCAGCGCGAACAGGGCCACATTAATACCCGATAAAACCACCAAAACCGTAAAGGAGATTGGGTTAAAATAATTTTTGGTAATTGCGTTCGTTTTCATTGTTTATGATTTTTGAGTTGGTTTATAATATCTTCGATTGTAAAACCATAGGCAAATGCTATGGTGAGAAATTCCTGACAAATATCCTGAAGCTTTTTCTGCTTTTCGGAATCTGGTAACTGTATATCGCCATTGTTGATAAAAGTACCTGTCCCCTGCTGGGTTTCGAGGATATGACGAATTTCGAGCTCTTTATAAGCTTTGGCTACCGTGTTTAAGTTGACTTTTAGGTCAACGGCCAAAGACCTAACCGTAGGGAGTTGCTCTCCAACTTTCAATCTTCCGGAGGCGATACCGAACTTGATTTGATCGATAATTTGCCTGTAAAAGGGCACTCCGGCTTTTGGATCAAGTATAAAATTTATCATTGTCGTATTATTATATTGTATTATATATATAGTACAATATTACTACAGGATTTAAAAAAATCCAACTATTTTGATCTTTTTTTTTCAAAAAAATGCATTCTAAAAGAGACATGCTCCCGAAAGCTTTCGAAATGCAACGTTTTACCTCAAAATGTAGGTAGAAAACAGCGCTAACATATCGGTAAAAGCAATTCTTTAGCTTCTGGAGGGTCCTACATATTCCGATTCCTTCAAAAATAAAGCCTAAATCCTACTAAATTTAAATTCTCCAAACTTAAATACCAACCATCTGTCGATAAAATCGGGCCAATCTTCTATATTATTTCGCCACCGGGTTTCGCCAGTCTACATTTGATTCATAATTAATTTTAAAGTTATGAAGACAAAAATGTATATGATTGCAGCCTATGTTTTAGCAGCATTCGTTTTTCAGCCTTCCGCGAAAGGACAAACAGCGGATTCGTCCTGGACATTGCAAAAATGTATCGAATATTCATTGCAACAAAACATACAGGTTCGTAAAACCAGCTTGACTACGGATATTAACAAGGTATACGCCGAACAGTCAAAAGCTTCTGTTTTCCCCTCGTTAAATGCTTCTGTCAGCCAAAATTTTGGGTGGAACAAATCGCTTAACTCTGCTGGTCAATACAGTAGCTATTCGGGCTCGAATGGAACGAATTACGGGGTTAATTCGAGTGTAACGCTTTATAATGGCGGACAGATCCGAAACAGTATCAAACAGGACGATCTAACTTACAAAGCTAGCCAGTTCGATACCGAAACCATAAAGGAAAGTATCAGCATGAGCGTTCTCAATGCTTTTCTCCAGGTACTTTATGCCGAAGAACAGGTAAAAAATACCCAGCGTCAAATTGAATCGACCATGGAGCAACTTAGCTTAGCTGAGGAGCGAATTAAGGTTGGTGTAATTTCAAAATCGGAATACCTCCAGGTAAAAGCACAACTTGCTACTGAAAAATTAACATTAGCTAATGCCGAAAGTCAATTTGCCATTAACCGGATTGCATTAATGCAATTGATGGAATTGCCGGCATCGTCAAATTTCTCCATTGATCATCCTAACTTTGAAAATGCTGTAAGCTTAAACCGTAATGTAATTTCCGATAGCATTTATAGCCAGGCCCTCGCCATTAAACCACAAATAAAGAGCGCTGAACTAAACAAGCAAAATGCCCAATTAGGAGTTGAAATTGCCAAAGCTGGTTACCTTCCAAGTTTAATACTCAGTACAGGGTTATCTACCGGTTATTCCAGCTCCATGTCTGGTTTGGCTTACGATTATCAGGTAAAGAATAAAATAAGTCCGTCAGTTGGCCTGTCGCTTTCGATACCGATATTTCAAAACAAACAAGTTCGCTCACGGGTTGCTATTGCAAAAATTCAAACCTACAACGCCGAACTCAGCGAAAACGACACCAAAAATCAACTGCGGAAAGTGATTGAACAAGCTAGTGTAGATGTAGCTTCTGCCGAGAAAAGGTTCGATGCGAGTGTGGAAGAATATAATGCTACCAAAGAATCGTACCTGGTTTCAACTGAAAAATTCAACCAGGGATTACTTAACTCAGTTGATTATCTGATTCAAAAAACGAATATGATAGCTGCCGAAAGCAATTTATTACAATCGAAATACAGCCTTATTTTCAGCTATAAAACACTCGATTTTTATACAGGAATACCATTAACACTTTAGAAAACAAATTTTAAAATATACACCATGAAACAACGAATAGTTTATATCAGCGCTTTGGCAGTTGCACTTGTTGCCGGGTCAATATTTACCCTGAACTCCTGCCGAAAAAACAGTCAGAATGTTAGCTTCGAAACAAGTAAAATTCAAAAAGGATCAGTTTCAAATACAGTAACGGCGACCGGAACAATTCAGGCAATTAAAACCGTTGCAGTAGGTACGCAGGTTTCGGGAGTTATTGATGCAATTTATGCCGATTTTAATTCACAGGTCAAAAAGGGGCAATTGCTTGCCGAAATTGACCGGACTCCTTTAATTGCGAATCTGGAAAATTCACAGGCATCGCTCGATAATGCAAAAGCAGAACTTCTATATCAGGAAGGAAATCATAAGCGAATAAAAGCACTTTACGATAAAAACCTGGTTGCACAAACCGATTACGATTTGGCTTTGTATAATTATTCAAAAGCTCAGGCAAATCTTAAAATTGCGAAATCGGGATACGATAAGTCTAAGATTAACCTCGATTATGCTTCCATTTACTCACCTATTGATGGAGTAGTTCTAAACCGTGCAGTAGACGAAGGTCAAACCGTTGCTGCCAGCTTTAACACTCCTACCCTTTTTAGTATTGCAAACGACCTTACCCAAATGCAGGTAGAGGCAAACATTGACGAAGCCGATATAGGACAAATTAACAATGGTGATAAGGTATATTTTACAGTTGATGCCTTTCCCGATATGAAATTCAATGGAGAAGTAACGCAAATACGGTTGCAATCTGTAACTACTTCGAATGTTGTAACCTATACCGTTATTGTGAAGGCTCCTAATCCTGAAAAAAAGCTAATGCCAGGTATGACAGCCAGTATAACCATTGTGGTTGAAGAAGCTCTGAACGCATTAATTTTACCTGGAAAAGCCTTACGCTTTATCCCTGATACGGCACTTTTAACAACCTATATGAATGGTTTACCTCCTGAACAACGTCAAACTATAAATGTACCCAACAAAGCATTGAAGCCTGCGGACGAATCGGCTGCAAAAGACCTCAATGCATCTCAGTTTGCCGAAATTTGGGTCAAGAATGGAAATCAAATACACCAGATAAAAATCGAAACCGGTATAACCGATGGTATCAATACAGAGATTAAATCGGGACTAAAAGAAGGCGATAATGTAATTGTTGCTATGACTTCGGGGACTTCCTCCAGCTCCACCGATACCTCTGAAGGTGCTTCAAGCAGTCCTTTTATGCCAAAACCTCCATCACGTAAATAATAATACCTAAGACAATGGCAAAGAAAATTATAGAAGTAAAGAACTTGCGAAAAGATTTCATAGTTGGAGAAGTTACTGTGCATGCTTTACGCGGAATAAATCTGGAAATTGAACAGGGAGAGTTTGTTGCCATTATGGGAACCAGTGGATCGGGAAAATCGACCATGCTCAACATTTTAGGGTGTTTGGACAAACCTACTTCAGGCTCATATTTACTTGACGGAGTGCCAATGGCCGATCTGAATAAAAATGATCTTGCCAGCTTGAGAAACCAAAAACTGGGCTTTGTATTTCAATCGTATAATTTGCTGGCACGTACTTCGGCATTGGAAAATGTAGAATTGCCTCTTTTTTATAATAGTAAAATAAAGGCGAAAGAACGGAGAGAAATAGCCATAAATGCACTCGAATCTGTTGGGCTGGCCGACAGGATGCACCACATGCCTAATCAGCTTTCGGGTGGACAGATGCAGCGTGTGGCGATAGCCAGGTCGCTTGTAAATGACCCGGTAGTTATTTTAGCCGACGAAGCTACCGGTAATCTTGATACCAGAACTTCGTACGAAATAATGGCCTTATTTCAGGAACTGAACGAAAAAGGAAAAACCATAGTGTTTGTAACGCACGAAGCAGATATTGCCCGATTTACCAAGCGTAGCTTGTTTTTCAAAGATGGGCATGTGATTCGCGAACAAATGGCAACTGAAATTTACAATGCCCGCGAAATACTAAATGAAATGCCGGTTAATACCGAATCCGAATAATCTAATACTAAGAAAAATGAATTATTCAAATCTTATAAGAATAGCCCTAAAAGCATTGCAGCGTAATAAGATGCGGGCTTTTCTCACCATGTTGGGAATAATCATTGGGGTTGCATCAGTGATTACCATGCTTGCCATAGGGCAGGGTTCTAAAAAAAGCATTCAGGATCAGGTTTCGAGTATGGGCTCAAATCTATTACTGGTAATGCCTGCAATGCAAGAGCGCGGTGGGGTAAATGTAGGGAATACCAATATAAAAAGTATGACAATAGATGATGTGATTGCTATACAGGAGCAATGCCCTTCGATTACCATGGTTTCTCCCGAAGTACGCGGAAGTGGCCAGGCGGTATATGGGAATAAAAATACGCCAACTTCCATATATGGTACCAATACGCAATACCTCGAAATTAAAAAAATGGGGGTAAAATCGGGCCGTATGTTTACCGAACGCGAAATTAAAACAGTTGCCAAGGTTTGCCTCGTAGGAAGTACCGTGATCGAAAACCTTTTTGGCGCGGGTGTCGATCCGATAGGGCTTACCATCCGATTTAAAAGTATTCCCATGAAAATAATCGGTGTGCTAACCGACAAAGGTGAAAACACATTTGGACAAGATCAGGACGATTTAATAATTTCGCCTTATACCACTGTTCAAAAACGAATACTGGCTATAACACATGTGCAAACCATATATGCATCGGCAGTTAGCGAGGCTAAAACTCCGGATGCTATTAAAGAATTAGAGGCAACAATGCGCTCTCAGCACGAACTATCCGAAACAGATGAAGCCGATTTTAATGTTCGCTCTCAGTCGGAATTAGTGAAAATGTTTACATCAATCAGCGATGTACTTACCATTCTTTTGGGAGCTATTGCAGGCATTTCACTGCTGGTTGGAGGTATCGGAATTATGAATATTATGTATGTTTCGGTTACCGAGCGTACCCGCGAAATTGGCTTGCGCATGGCAGTTGGTGGGAAAGGTAAGGATATCCTCATGCAGTTTTTAATGGAATCGATCTTATTAAGTGTTACCGGAGGAATAATTGGTATACTTTTAGGAATTGGTGCTTCAAAAATAGTCGCAATGGTAATGAACTGGCCGGTAGCAGTAATGCCACAGGCGGTAGTCCTTGCATTTCTGGTATGCACTGTTATTGGAGTATTCTTTGGCTGGTACCCTGCACGCAAAGCATCAAATTTAGACCCTATCGACGCTTTGAGATACGAATAATAAATTGAAATAAAGTAAACACTGGCATCAACTTCTATTCCTGCCAGTGTTTATTTTTCAAATTAGCAACATTATTCTGGGAATATAGAAATCAGTGTTAGCCTTAAATTAAAAAAAGTGTACTTTTCAATACTTGCAAAATTCGTAGATTTGGAAACCATTAAACATACGTTCATGAATCTCACATTTCCATCAGTTAAAAAATTACCGCTTATCCTCCACACCATGGCATGGGCAATTCTATTTATTATTCCCATCTACCTAATAACATCCGGATCCGATCGCGATGCGTTTTTCTTGATACGCGTTTATTCCCGCACAATTGTATATGCGTTAATTTTCTACCTGAATTACTTTTGGTTGGTTCCGCGATTTTTCTTTTCGGGAAAAAAGAAAAGTTATTTTCTATCGGCTGCGCTTCTAATACTTATTACGTTTTTCGCACTCGAAGGGGCAAATAAATACATATTTCCGGAACGCCCCGAAGAAAAGAGGATTTCAGATGAATTTCGCAAGTTGGCTAAAGAGAACAAATTTAAACCCAACAATTTTTACATTTACGATTACTTGATGACGTCTTTCCTGATTACCGGTTTTAGCTTGGGATTAAGATTTTCTGATAAGCTTATTCAGAATGAAAAACAAAGAAAAGAATTAGAAAAAGAGCGACTTCATTCAGAACTCGCCTTCTTAAAAAATCAAATAAGCCCGCATTTCTTTTTCAATACGCTGAATAATATTTATTCATTGATCGAAATCAATACCGCCGATGCTCAAAAATCGATTCTTAAGCTTTCGAAATTAATGCGATATCTGATCTACGAATCGGAACACGGCAACACGCAATTGTCCAGGGAAATAGATTTTATGAATAATTATATCGATTTAATGAAATTGCGAATAAATAATAAAGTTGATTTGAAGATTTCCTTTCCCGAAAAATTCACCGATGTCTCTATCTCCCCCTTACTGTTCGTCCCTTTTATCGAAAATGCATTTAAACACGGGGTGAGCTATCGCGACCCATCTTTTATTCATGTTTCGCTCGAAATAAAAGATCACGAAATAGTTTTTGCCTGTAACAATAGTATTGTGCGACATAAAGACGACTCACCTTCGGACGATTCCGGTATTGGTTTGGAGAATGTAAAAAAGAGGCTACAGTTGCTCTATCCCCAAAAACATCTGTTACTTATCAATCAAACAAACCAATCATTTAATGTACTGTTGAAAATCGAAACCGCTTAACCCTAGAAAAAATGATACGCACGATAGCCATTGACGACGAACCGCTTGCATTGCAACTGGTCTCCGGATATGTTCGAAAAACTCCTTTTTTAGAATTGGTCGAATCGTTTGATAACCCTATTAGTGCGATGGAATATTTGGAAAATAATTCAGTAGAATTGATTTTCCTGGATATACAAATGCCCGATCTTACAGGAATTGAATTTGCGAGGGTAGTGCATACCGGCGCAAAAATCATTTTTACAACAGCTTATGAAAAGTACGCGCTGGAAGGATTTAAACTCGATGCCGTCGATTATTTACTAAAACCATTTGGGTATGAGGAATTTCTGGTAGCTGCTCAAAAAGCGAGAAAACTTCTGGAATTAGAGCAGAAAGCCTCCAGCAGCATCGAAACAAACAATGAATTTCTGTTTTTAAAATCCGATTACAAAATTCGGAGGATTAATTTCTCTGAAATACAATATATTGAAGGGTTGAAAGATTATGTTAAAGTGTTTCTGAAAAATGATCCCAAACCCATTCTATCGCTAAACTCTCTTAAAACACTCGAAATAAAGTTACCTTCGGCAAAATTTATGCGTGTTCACCGTTCATTCATTGTAAACCTGGATTGTATAAATACGGTAGAGCGGTTTCGCATTGTTTTTGGAAATGTGTATATCCCCGTTAGTGACCAATACAAAGAAAAATTCCAGGAATACCTTGATCAGAATTTTTTGTAAAAATATTACCGAGCCGGAACCTCATTAAACCATTTTCAATATTCTATTTTTTAATTTCGAGCGAAAATTTTTCCGGGTATTTTGCCACAACATCTTTATACATCGTATTTATTTGATTCATGACATCATTTATATTCTCCAGATTATTGATTACCCCTTTTATTCCAACTTCTTTCTTTTGATAATCGATATAACCGACAAGAATTGGGACCTTTGCTTTCCATGCCATATAATAAAACCCTTTATTCCATTTGGTTACTTTTGCCATTGTTCCTTCAGGCGAAAGCACAATATGCAAAGATTTCGCATCATCCAGCATTTTTGAAACCTGATAAATAGCATTTTCTCCTGCTACCCCTCGAATTGGAATAGAACCGTACCATTGCATTACCATGTTCATTGGAAAAAAGAAAAGTTCTTTTTTTGATAAAAAGGTATGTTTAATTCGCACCTCATTAAAAAAAAGTTTGCCATATATTGAGTCATAATAAGAAGTATGAGGTGCAAAAATAATGATGCTCTTGGATACATCGGGAAAGTCGCCATTGATTTTCCACCCTAATACTTTTGATAGTACAAAACCATAGATTGTATTCATCTTAAATTATTATTTAAACACCTAGCTGCTGGAGTGTATACTGTTTTTAAGTTTAGTTTCAGACAACCAAAGTTAGTTTTCACCTCAAAGTCAGCCAATCAAACTAGCAACTCTGTTTCTTTTGTTAAACGAGAGTAAATTATTCCCTTTTTATTCCATGCGACAAAATTTATTAACAGAACTGACTTCTAATGTAGTACTTTTTTGGATCAAACCGAAAAGTTGAAAAAAAAGCAAGAAAATAATTAAAATTTTAATTATTTGAGATAGCTGCGAATTCACTAAATGAATGCTAAACCATTTAATATTAATTGAGCGATATCTTTTAGTTATATACAATCAACTGCCAAAAATTGCATCTCCAAGACTATTAGAAGATCTATATTGTTCTATTTCAAAAAAACTCACCTCCAATTCCAACGTTGAATTGAAGGTGAGAAACAAATTAATATGAAAACCTAACCAGGAAACGATAATACTTATTATAACCCTGAAATTAGTTTTCGAAGAAACAAGTGCCCTCAAACATTAATTCCCGATTATTATTAAAATCCTAAATGCAATACCAAATATAATTTCCTGATACAAATCCTTCAAATGAAATAGACCGATTGCCTCATAATATCGGCATCAAGCTTTATTTTATCTATTAAAAAAACTGAATGTTTGATAAAATGCAATACGATTCATGCAGGGAAGAAGTGTGTTGATATAAAACAAATCGGAAGCTTTGCTATTTCCCAAAATTCCATTACGTTTGTGCTTCAAATTTTTAATCAAAAACTTTGAGCTGTGGATATATTCGATAAAATTAAAAACAATAAAGGACCGCTCGGTCAGTATCAAAAGAGTGCACATGGGTACTTCATGTTCCCTAAGTTAGAAGGAGAAATTGGGCCACGTATGAAATTCCGTGGAAAAGAAGTATTAAACTGGAGTTTAAATAACTATCTCGGTTTAGCCAACCATCCCGAAGTTCGAAAAGCAGATGCACAGGGTGCCATCGATTTTGGTATGGGAGCTCCAATGGGGGCCCGTATGATGTCGGGGCAAACAAAATATCACGAGGAACTGGAACACCAGCTTGCCGAATTCGAGAAAAAAGAAGATGCCTATTTGGTAAACTTCGGGTATCAGGGAATGATTTCGATAATCGACACCCTGTTAAACCGTCACGATGTAGTTGTATACGATTCGGAAGCTCATGCCTGTATTATTGACGGTTTGCGTCTTCACATGGGAAAACGTTTTGTATTCCCTCATAACGATATGGTTCGTTTTGAACGCGAACTCGAAAAAGCTACCAAACTTGCCGAAGAACAAAAAGGTGGTGTTTTGGTAATCACCGAAGGCGTATTTGGTATGTCGGGCGATCTTGGTAAATTAGACGAAATCGTAAAATTCAAACAAAAATATAATTTCCGCATCCTGATTGACGATGCACATGGTTTTGGCACTATGGGAGAAAATGGCCGTGGTGTTTCGGAACATTTTAATGTAATGGACGATATCGATTTATATTTCGGAACATTTGCCAAATCGATGGCAGGTATTGGCGGATTTATTGCCGGTCCCGAAATGGTGATTGACTATTTACGGTATAACATGCGTTCGCAAATTTATGCGAAGTCGTTGCCAATGCCTATGGTTATTGGCGCATTAAAACGCTTGGAATTGATCAAAACCCAACCCGAAATTCGCGAAAAACTCTGGACCATTGTTCATGCTGTTCAAAACGGATTGCGTGCCAAAGGGTTTAACCTGGGCAACACACAGTCGCCGGTAACGCCAGTATTTTTAAGTGGAAGCGTACCCGAAGGCACCAACATTATTCTCGATCTGCGCGAAAACTATAATATTTTCTGCTCCATTGTGGTATATCCCGTCGTTCCAAAAGACGTGATTATGTTACGTATCATTCCTACCGCAGCGCACACACTGCAAGATGTGGAATATACCATCAATGCTTTCTCGGAAGTTCAGGAAAAACTCAAAGCAGGTAAATATCAAGGCGACCATGTAGTAATGGCGAATTAATTTGTCAATTTACATAAATAAAAAGGGCTGTTTCAATCGATTGAAACAGCCCTTTTTTATTTTTACAGTTCTGGCTTAAAGCTTATTTTCGATACTCTATAACTCGAAATCTATAGATTACCGACTATGGACTGAATTCTATCGACTCCTATTAATGTGCCCCTTTTTCACCCAAATATCTTTCGGCATCCAAAGCAGCCATACAGCCACTACCAGCAGCAGTAATCGCCTGACGGTAATATTTATCCTGTACATCGCCGCAGGCAAAAACGCCTTCAACATTTGTTTTGGCCGAACCGAGAATTGTTTTTATATAACCAATTTCGTCCATTTCCAAGTAAGGTTTGAAGATACTGCTATTCGGCTCATGACCTATTGCCACAAAGAAGCCGTCGATTTCAATTTTAACTTCTTCGCTGTTGCTGTTAATCAAAGTAACACCTGTTACCCCTAGGTCGTTTCCGGTAATTTCTTTGGTAGTATGGCCAAATAATACTTCAATGTTTGCGGTATTCATAGCACGGTGCTGCATCGTTTTGGAAGCACGGAGGTAATCCTTCCGGACAATCATATATACTTTTTTGCATAAACCAGCCAGGTAAGTAGCTTCTTCGGCAGCAGTATCCCCTCCCCCAACAACAGCAACTACCTTTCCCTTGTAGAAAAAGCCATCGCAGGTAGCACATGCGGATACTCCAAATCCTTTGAATTTTTCTTCGGAAGGAATACCCAGGTATTTAGCAGTTGCGCCGGTAGCAATAATAACGCTGTCGGCAGTTATAACCTTTTTTTCGTCGATAATAACTTTATGGGGTAGTGAAGAAAAATCAGCACTTGTAGCCAAGCCATACCGAATATCGGTGCCAAAGCGGGCAGCTTGTTTTTTAAGGTCTTCCATCATTTCAGGGCCGGTAATTCCTTCGGGATAGCCAGGAAAATTTTCTACTTCAGTGGTGGTTGTAAGCTGCCCACCAGGCTGAAGACCTTCGTACATAACAGGTGACAAATTGGCACGGGCAGCATAAATTGCGGCAGTATATCCTGCAGGACCAGAGCCCAGGATTAAACATTTTACATGTTCAACATCTCCTGAGGGAGCAGATCCCGAGGTAGAACTTAAATTGTCGAGTGGTTTGAATAAACTCATAGTATTGAATATTAAAATTTAGCAGCCATGGCCAATAATTATGCCATTATAAAAATCATGAAAATTTTGCAGAATTGCAACAGATGATTAATTTTGCAGGGCTTTAAAAACGGGGATTTACAATTGTCAATTAAGGATCAGAAGATTAGATTGAAATTTCCAAATAAGGCTAAAAAATACTTCTCATAAAAAAGAAGTAAAATACCACGGGGTGTGGCACATCCCGATAGCTATCGCGGAGGCTAGCGTATTTTTTCCTTCGATTTAGCTATTAAACAATGTCAATTTCGGGGTGTGGCGCATCCCGATAGCTATCGCGGAGGCTAGCGTATTTGTTTCCTACGATTTAGTTATTAAACAATGTCGATTTCGGGGTGTGGCACATCCCGATAGCTATCGCGGAGGCTAGCGTATTTTTTCCTTCGATTTAGCTATTAAACAATGT
>JAIFLU010000037.1 GCA_020048915.1 Bacteroidota bacterium
TGCTTGGCGACTGCAACCTCACTGCCGGTCTGGTGTCCAGGCGTGTTTCTGATGCATTATACCCCTCGCCCCACTGATCCATATCCATATTAGTAACTTTAGCGAAATAAAGCAGGTTACGACCAACCAGGGAAATAGTAAATTGTTGGGCTTTGCCATCGAACAGTTTGGTTTGGAATGTATAACCAATAGATGCCTCACGTAATTTTGTGTAGGTCTTATCTACCATAAATTCTTCGGCCATATTGGTATAAACCGATTGCGTATATGCTTGCAGGCGCACTGGTTTTTCATTTGGGGCAAATGTTAATTCTTCATTCATATTGGTAATATACCCATTTTCGAACTTTGGGGTACCTGATGTGATAATTACGCCATCGCCAACATATCCGGCTGCAATTGATCCGGTACTCTTATAGCTCTCCCATTCTGCAAGACGGGCTTTACCATATTCGCCTTCAACAAGTTTTGGGCTATTCCCCGATTGGAACTGACGGGCATCCAATTCATTAAAGATAGAACCTCCGGCACGCCCATCAAATTGAACATTGAAAGAGAAATTTTTATAGGATAAATTACTTGAGATACCCCAAACATAATCGGGGTTTGCATATCCCAAAAGCTTGTTGTTTTCATCCCCCTTTGGCGAATAGAGAGGCATTCCCCCTGCATCGAAAATAATTTTGCCTTCACTGTTCCGATTATACATAGTGCCATAAATACCATCCATCCGTTCGCCAATTCTATAATAGTGGCCATTCAGCGAAATGCCTTCTTCGCCATCAGTTGCTTCTTTTAATGTTTCCTGGTAACTGGAAGCGTTCATAGCAATTTGCCACCGGAGTCCTGCTTTTGAAAAAACGGGTACCAGCCTTAAGGTTAATTCATATCCATCTTTTTTAGTAACTACCCCGTTAATTAACTGGTAATTATATCCGGTTGATGCAGCCGCAGTCTTCGAAAATATTTGAGGGCCATTGAGTGTTGAAAAGTATGTAAAATCAATTCCTATCCTATTTTTGAAGAAATTCGATTCAAACCCACCTTCATAAGAAGTTACCGAATAAGGCTTTAAGCCGTCGTTTGCCATAGTAGAAGATAGACTTACCGAAGGCTCATTGTTATACAGGGCGCTGGTAATATAAGAGTTTTGATTTTTATAGGTTGGCCCATTATAAACAGTTTGTATATCGGGACGACTACTAAATGGATGCTTAAATCCCATTGCATCGTAAGCCGGGCCTATAGTTGGTTTGGTTAATGCCCCTTTTACATTTGCATAGGAAGCGCGCAATTTAATGCCGGAAATAAATTTTGGCATTTTTATAATGTCGGATATCATAGAACTTAATGTTGCCGATGGATAAAAGAAGGTATTATTATTCTTAGGCAATGTGGAGAGTTTATCGATTCTACCAGTGGTTGACAGGGTTACATAATTTTTCAAAGAAATGTCGAAGCTGTAATAAGCGCTGTACACCATCATATCAGCTTTATAGCTATATAACCTGCTGGGATAAAGAGTGTTTGAAAAACTGTAAACTCCGGGGATTACCAAATAATCGGTTGATTGCCAGGTTGAATTATATTTATAACTGCGAATACTCGATCCGGCCAAAGCGCTTAAAAATATAGAGGGTGTAATATTTTTATTATAAGTAAGCATCAGGTCAGAGTTATTTTCAAATACGTTGCGGCGGTCTTCCTGGTAGTCTCCCTTTTTTTCGGTTTCCCGACCATATTTATTGGCCGAATAAGGGACTTTCTCAGTGCGGATCATATCCCAGGTTGTAACCTGAGTGCGAACGCTAAGATTGAGGTCTTTATTTATTTCATAATTTAGCTTGGTATATCCATAAATATCGTTTTTATAATGTTCCCTTAACCATTCGTAGGCCAGAAAGTATGGATTATTAGCCCGGCCATATTCGGCATACTGTTGTTGAACCCCTTCCTGCCCTGGCATCCAGTAACTTTTCATATCATCTATATTCCAATGTGAAGAGCCATACACACCAAACATATACATAAAACTATTTGGGCCGTAGTATACATCAGGAACATTAGGTGAATATTGGCGGTTGTAATTTAAGCTGGCTTCAATATTTAATTTTTTGCTTACTTTATAACCGGTATAAATATTTACATTGGTTATATTGAGCCCGCTATTGGGAACCATTGACTTCTGATAGATTTGTCCTGCCGAGATTCTGGAGGTAAACCGTTCGTAGTTTGTTGCAATTGAAATATTGTTTGAAGTGTACAACCCGGTTTCAAGAAATTTCTTTAACTTTCCTTTATATGAAATAAATGCTGTAGAATCTCTTTTACCGGTAACAGCATTTATGGGGCTGTTCCATTGTGCAATTGGTTGTCCTTCCAAGCGCGGGCCCCAAACATTCGCACGGGTATAACTCCCACCATCAGTAGGCTGGTTGCCAAAAGCATAAAGATAATTTTCCCCAATACCATACTCTTCCTGTACAGTTGGTAAGGAGTTAAACCCGATATCAAACAGGGTACTCGAATTAAACTCAACATTTACCCTATCTTTCGAAGCTTTTTTAGTGGTTATTAATAAAGCTCCGTTTTGTCCTCTAAAACCATATAATGCTGCAGCATTTGGCCCTTTTAATACGGTATAGGATTCTACGTCGTCGGCATTGATATTATATGCATCAGAGTTTACCGGAACTCCATCAATAACAATAAGTACATCGCTCGAACCCCGGAGGATCATCTTTGGACTGCCAAGCATCTCGGCCGAAGGAGCTACTGTAAGTCCCGCAATTTTCCCTGTTAAGGAATTTAATGCATTGGCATCACGCACCTTTTTCAGATCGTCGCCATTAATATCCTGAACAGCATATCCAATGCTCCTGGTATCTTTCTTGATACCGAGTGCTGTTACTTTTACTTCGTTAAGTGTTATTGCTTCTTCTTTTAGGGTAACATTAATTACCCGTTGGTTACCTATTGCGACATCCTGAGACATGTAACCGACAAATGAAAATGTGAGTACCGACTCGCCGCCAGGCATAGTTATGGAGAAATTTCCATTTACGTCGGTGGTTGCGCCAATGGTAGTATTTTTTACAATTACGGTTGCCCCAATCAGGGATTCACCATTTTCAGCCTTTATAGTCCCTTTAACAGTAATTTCTTGTGCATACGAGTTAATCACTATTAAAAAGGATGCAATCAAAGGCAATAAATACTTTTTAAAAAGAATGGATTTCCTTTGTTTTTCCTTATTTACTTTTCTAGTTTTCATAATTATTTGGTTAATTGTAATTATGATGGAAAAGTAGAGGCATATTGTTAGTCCTCGGTTAGGTTTTATTTAGTTTTTCCCTCCGATGTATTATTTAAAATTTACGTAAGGTTAACGTAAGGCTGACAAAATATTTATTTCGTAAATAACTGTACTTTTATCACTTACACTTTTTTTGTTTTTTTTAACATTATCAAAACCACCAACTCTTTAGACAGGGTAAAAGCTATGCTTAATTTCCGATCTGTTTGCGTTGTTGTTTACCTGTATTCTTTCTTAATAAGCATTTTAGAAATCATTCGTTACAGGAAACTTAATACACAAATAATTTCTAATAGTTAATAAACCATTCCCTAACAATTATCTGCTTGCTTTATAAATAAAACTATGTATAGTTTAATAACTATTAACACCTGGAAATGTGATGGAGAATACCTTAATCGACTTGAGGTGCTAAAATATGAGATAAAAGAAACACGGCCAGACATATTATTATTTCAGGAAGCATTTCAAACTGTTGATAATACATTTGATACAACTGAGTTTATTGCAAAGGAATTGGGCTATAGTTATGTCTCTTCTCAATCGAGGCCTAAAAAAAGAAGGATGAACAATATATTAATGGACAGTTTTTCAAACGTTTCCATCCTTTCAAAATTTCCCATAGAGCGTAAGTATATTATTTCGTTACCATCCAATCCGGATGATGGAAGTCGCGATGCCATTGCTGCAGAATTAATAATTGAAGGCAAAAAAATGCTGGTAATAAGCATTCACCTTAGCCATTTACGCGATGGAAACGAACTTCGGACACAGCAATTGTTACATATTCTCGATCAATCCTTTATATGCAATAAATATGATGCAATATTTATCGGAGGGGATTTTAATTTTCCAATAAACAAGGATTACCTTGAAAATCTTTCGCAGGTTAATTATTACCTGGAGGATACATTTATATTTAACAGCAAACCCGATATTCCTCAGTATACTTTTACAAATGGGGATTTTTCGCGCAAATTGGACCATATTGTTCAGGTATGCAAGAAAGGTGAAGTTCAGGCAAAAGTTGCGGGATCTGAGATTGTATTTTACAAAGACCATCCGGTTTATGGGATAAAAGCGAGCGACCACAATGGAGTAAAGATTATTTTTAATTTTTAGGATATGCAAAGGATTAAAATTATATCGGTTAGCAGCCTTGCCGCTCATAAGACTGCTAGTATCAAAGCGCAAATCGCGATTCTTGGATCGGCAATACTGCCTGTACCAACTGTAATTCTAAACGGAGTGGCAAGTTTCCCGGTTATCACGAAACAAAATATAGATTTTATGCCTATTTTGGAAGGCGTATTGCATCTATCAATCTTTCAGGGTCAAAAGCCATTTTTATTCGTCGGATACCTTACTGTTGCCGAAGACATTAAAATACTAGCTGATTTTATTGAAAGAAACAGGAATCTTCTTTCAGGGGTATTGGTAGATCCAATTTCAGGGGACAATGATATACCTTATATAGATAGTAAAATAATAGCAGAATGGCCAAAACTTTTGGCACTTGCCGATTTTGCTTTCCCAAACCTTACCGAACTTAAGCTATATTCCGGTTTATCAGAAAACGAAAAAGACATTTCAAATCATATTTCTGCTTTTGAGAAAAGGTTCCCTGAACTAAACTATATTATTACCAGCTATGCCGATATACCAATAAACGGAGTATTATTAAAGTTTGGAAATAAACATTATCCAATATACCATAAGAATTATTCAGTGAAATTGGATGGAACCGGAGATGTTTTTGTCGCTTATTTTATTAAGTACCATCTTTTGGAAAACCGCGACCCGCTTAAGTCATGCAAAAAAGCCCTGGACATCACCTTACGACATATAAAAAAATCGATAAAGCAAAATATTGCTGAATTAGAGATTTGAATTCACTCCGAAAAATCATAATTCAATATTTTTAATCTGTATACCCCTAATACCTCCAGAAAACCATCTGAAAATCATTGAATTTAAAGTCCCCAAAATGAGTTAATCGGGAGTAAAAACATTTCGGAGGAGACTCAAATAGTATTAAAAAAACGGATTAACAAATTCCTTACAAAACCTGCACAAAAACAAAACATACGATTACGAAATTGTCCCTCAAAAAAGCTATGGGACAACTCATTTATTTGGTAGGAGCCTCAGGGTCTGGAAAAGATTCAGTGATGGATGCTGTTAAGAACAGGCTTAATTCAAACTTCCCTGTGGTATTTGCGCACAGGTATATTACCAAACCATTTGCACTGGGTGGGGAGAATTATGTTTCGTTAACTGAAGCTGAGTTTGAGATGCGGCAGCAAGCAGGACTTTTTGCAATGAGTTGGCAAAGCCATGGTTATTCATATGGTTTAGGGGTTGAAATTAATTTTTGGCTGGAAAAAGGATTTTTTGTTGTAGTAAACGGTTCGAGGGAGTATCTGCCGTTTGCATCAAAACTCTATAGAGATATGCTGGTTTGCTTAATTAAAGTAAGTAAAGAGAAACTTCATGAACGGTTATTGGGACGCGGCAGAGAAACTCCGGAGGAGATTTATAAAAGACTTGAAAGAGCCGAATCGTTTCAGGTGATGCATCCCAATCTTAAGATAATTAATAATGATGGTTCGTTGGAAGAGTCGGCCAATCAATTTTTCAATATCGTTCTTGATGTATTCCAACCGAGTATACTTTAGTTTTTCATTACCATAGTAATATTATTAATCCTTATATACTTTTCGATCGCTTGTTTAACATCAAAAGTTTCCATGTATAAAGCCCAAATTGCCCCTAAAATCACTACACCATCAAATCCATAATTAATTGCAACCTCGGTACTGTTTTCTTTAATACCTCCAATTGCCAAAACTTTTGATTGATACCTGGTTAATGCAAACTGGCTTTTTAAGTATTCGTGGCTAAATTTTATATTCAGGTTAGGCTTGGATATACTTTTAAAAATCGGTCCCATTAGAAAATAATTAAATTGCCCATCCAATGCAGCTAACTCTTCAAAACTATTTGCAAAGGTAGATTTTGAATAATTATTGGCTGGCATGGTAATTAATTCCCTATCGGCCGATGATAAATAATAGCCAAGAAGGTTAAACTCGTCCAACAATTCAAAGTGAGAATGAATAACTACTCTATTATGGTATATTGAAGGTATTTCTTTAATAAATTTTCGGTATTCATGGATATCTAAATCAGACTTACGAAGGTGAAAATGACTTAATCCCTGCTGGAACATTCCAACAATTACATCTATTTCTTTGAATAGCTTTAAATGATAGGAGATAACAATTGAATTCATTTAAATATAAATAGGATAAAAATTAAATTTTGTTTTAATTATAATAAAATCAGTCTTTTACTGAAAAATTCATTTAACAAAGAATAATTAACAAAAGCTTAATGGAATATTTCCTCAAATTTAAGTTTGGTTATCTACTTTAGTCCCGTTAAATATTCAATACCAATGTTTTAGTTTTTTCAGGGTATTTCTAACTAAATAAAGTATCAAAGGTCAATTTTTAATATTTTAAGCACAAGTTCGCAACCTAATATTTTTTACAATTATACTTTAAAAGTATTTATTCACCTAAAAAATTTGAAGGCAATGAAAAAGAAAATCGTTTTAATTGATGATGAACAAGATATATTAGACTTTTTGGGTTATAACCTAAAAAAGGAAAATTATATGATAGAGTCTTTTTCAAATCCCAAACTGGCACTTGACCATATAAGAAAATATTCAGCCGATATGATTATTACAGATTGGCTTATGCCCGAAATGGATGGGTTGGATGTTTGCAGGGCATTAAGATCCGACAAGGGTACTTCCTTTATTCCAATTTTTATGATTTCGTGTAAAAACGATGAAATTGATATTGTTACTGCACTTGAAATTGGTGCCGACGACTTTTTAACAAAGCCTTTCAGAGTAAAAGAATTGATAGTAAAAATTAAAAAAATTCTCAAAAAAGCAGATCAGCCGGATGAACTACAAAATCATATCATAATCCGCGATAATATACAAATAGATCCTGCAAGTTATACCACTTATATTAATAATGAAAAAATTGCCCTCACCAACTACGAATTTAAAATTCTTCAACATTTAGCCCTGAAACCAGGAAGGGTATTCTCCAGATACGAAATAATCGACCTGTTAAATGGCGACGATAACGATAGTATTGTCACGCTTCGTTCTGTCGATGTCCAAATTGTTGGATTAAGAAAAAAAATGGGGAAATACAAATCGTATATTGAAACAATAAGATCGGTAGGGTATAAATTCATAGCTCAGGATTAGTTATTTGAAGGATTTTTAAATACTTTTTTTAGGTCGGATTATTTAATGTAAAACTGAAATTTGAACCTATAACCAGCATTGTTTGCCGAATAGTAATCAACTTATAAATAATTTTGCTACCAATGCATTGATTGCTTATGTTTTTTATATTTCTCTCTTCGAATTCTCCAAATTATAACCAACATTCATTTTTAACCCTTTCATATCAAAGTCCTAACACAATCTAAATATTAGGCCTGTATTTTTGCATAAAAGAAAACAAAAATACACATGGAAAAGACCGATTATATTCTGATTAATTGCTGTTTGAATGAACTACAGCAGCTGGTTACATCACTCGAAAACAACTATTCTTTCCAAATTGTAAAAGAGCCTTCTCTTGGCCTGACAATGATAAGAGCCGAGGACTCGGTTGAAAGCCAGGAGTTTTATTTAGGAGAAGCCCTTACTACCGATTGCGAAGTTAGCTTTGGCGATACGACCGGGTATGGCATTTGTCTAGGCGATGAACCTGTTAGAGCATATTGTATCGCATCGATTGATGCGCTTATGCAATCCAATCTTGAAATACCAGAACTACAAAATTTCCTGACAGAACAAGAGAAAAAAATCAGTATGGCCGAAGCTGTTGAATATAACCAGATACAACGCACCCGGGTCGACTTTAAAATGATGGAACAAGCTTAATAACCAAAAGTATGATACGAGAGATTAACTATAATGAGGTATTTGACGCTCAAATACACTTTAGGACAATATTAGATTGCATGTCCCGACCGGGCAAAGTCAATCATATTGGTGAAATAAAAATACAAACACCTGGCGATTGGCATCCAGCCTCTGCTCTGGTGGCATTTGCACTATTAAACAGGGATGTGACTTTTTATGCCAATAATAATAATGAAACTGTAGCAGAATATTTAACTGTGAATACCAGCGCTGTTCCTGCAACTGTTAATAAAGCCGATTTCGTTTTTATTAATGGACTTGATAACGGGGATATTCTGTTAAATACCAATATTGGTGTACTGGAATATCCCGAAAAATCGGCAACAGTAGTTATCGATGTCGAAAATATTTATGATGTTCCAAAGGATCAAACGCATGAAATTATCCTGCAAGGCCCGGGGGTAGAAACCGAAAAGCGGGTTTATGTGCGTAATATATCCGACTCCATACTACAGGCGTTGAAAGAACAAAACTCCGAATATCCTTTGGGCGTTGATGTTATCTTAACCGACAGGGAGGGAAATATAATGTGTATTCCCCGCTCAAATAATTTTAGCTGGAATTAACCGAATAAAAAAAAGAATATGGCTTATGTATCAGTAAAAGGAGGCGCCGATGCTATTGCAAACGCAAAGGAACTGGTAGAGTTTTACCGGCTCAGAAAAAGGACACAACCTCTTGAGATAAAACAAATACAATCGCAATTCCGCCTGGCAATAGATAAAGTAATGGGCGAAGGGTCGTTATATGCTCCGGAATATGCAGCTCTGGCATTAAAACAAATGGAAGGGGATGTCCTTGAAAGCGCTTTTGTATTAAGAGCTTACCGGGCTACCCTACAACGGAGGTACTATTCCGATATTATAAGTACCCGTGAGATGTTTATCCTTCGCAAAATATCTTCCTCATTCAGGGAAATACCTGGTGGACAAGTTCTGGGCCCAACCAGGGACTACACCCAAAGGCTTATTGATTCAACAAAATATAATGAATCGCCGGAGGAAATTGACCAATTTTTAAAAGAGTTTGATGGTAAAATTGATAGAGAGAAATTGGTGGATGTAAATACCTATAATAAAGTAATCGATTTACTAAAGGCAGAAGGCTTGTTAATGCCCGCAGAAAAAAGCTACGATAAAACTGTTAAGGACGTGACCCTGGAAGCTATCAAGTTTCCTGCTCCACGCTCCGTTACTTTGCAAATGCTTGCCCGGGCTGAATCTGGTGGACTTATGGCGCTTGCTTACAGCAGTATGCGTGGTTTTGGCGACGGCCATGGCACTATTGGCGAATTACGGTATGGAGCAGTTAAAGTGCGGATTACCGACACCAAAGGTCGTAAACGATATATTGGAAGCATTAATGTTACCGAATGTGAGATGATCACAAAGATTAACACCACCAAAGAGTCGAAGATCCCTTATTTTGCAATTGGCTATGGGTTAGTGTTTGGCCAGAACGAAACAAAAGCCATCTGTATGAGCATCCTCGAAAGAGGGATACGAAGCGGCAAAAAAGAAAATCCTTCGAATAACCAGGAATTTGTGCTTTACCATACCGAGGGGGTAGAAGCAATGGGCTTTACAAACCACCTGAAACTTCCCCATTATGTAACCTTCCAGTCGGGATTGAATAATGTACGCGAATCGGTTAAACGTAACCAGGAGGAAACAGAAGATAAAATGAAAGTATATAAAGAACTTGCAAAACAACAACAGCAATGATAGAAAATAAAAAATTCAATACCAGCTATAACTATGCTTTTATTGATGAAACTACCAAAAAGGAAATCCGGCGGAAGTTGCTTAAAGCAGTCTGTATTCCAGGATATCAGGTTCCCTATTCTTCTCCTGAAATGCCTATTGCCCGCGGATGGGGTACCGGAGGTTTACATGTTACATTGGCAATTATTGGACAATCCGACGTATTGAAAATGATTGATCAGGGCAGCGACGCGAGTGTTAATGCCTGCAACCTGCGCGACTTTGTTCACATGACTACTGATTGTGCAACTACTTTTGATACACGCGAAGCAACAATTATTCAAACCCGCCACCGTATTACCGAAGAAAAGCTTAGTGATAAACAAATTATGGTGTTTCAGGTTCCTCAGCCCGAACCTCTCCGCAGGGTTGAACGGTACGAATATAAAACCCGTCAGATGCACGCCGAAAGCGACTATGCTAAAATGTGGCTTACCCTGTATGAAGCCTATGTAAAGTGGGGAGATGTGATGCAAGGAGCCGGTTACCCCGTTATGGTGAACGGTCGTTATATAATGTCGCCATCGCCAATTCCTCGCTGGGATGTCCCAAACCTGAATAATTCCGAATGCCTTTATTTGTTTGGCGCTGGTCGCGAAAAAAGGTTATATGCCGTGCCTCCGCATACGAAAGTTGAACCATTGGAATTCGAAGATGTGAAGTTTCATGTGGAGGATTTTAGCAATGTGAAATGCGAATCGACCGGATATAATGTTGCCTATATGGATGAGATGTACCAGGACGACGGGGTAACAAAAAAGTTTTATGTGAACGACAGCAACTTTCTCGATAAGCTTATTGAAAAGGAAGAAGTTGTACAACATTCGAATAAATACATAAAAAAAATTAAAGATGCACTTCAATAATCATAATTCCACACACGAATGGGTACTGAAGGTTGAAAACCTTACCAAGATTTACGGTGAACATACCGAAAATACCCTGGCTAATACCGGCCCTAGCAAGGGCACCAATATTTGCCCCGAAACCGGTAGTATTGTTGCATGTGCCAATATTTCTTTTGAACTCTTTCCAGGAGAAGTTTTAGGTATAGTTGGCGAAAGTGGTTCGGGCAAATCGACAATTGTTAAACAATTGTTTTTTGATTTGGATGTTACTATGGGATCCGCGCTTTTAAGGCCCTTTAAAAATGGGGAGGTAAACATTTTCGAAGAGTCGAATCAAAAAAAACGATTTATGCGCAATCACCTAATGGGTATGGTTTACCAGAATCCACGCGATGGGCTTAATTTTGCGTTCACCTCTGGAGGAAATATTGCTGAGAAACTGCTTATGGCCGACTTGTTCCATGTCGGAAAAATCCGTGAAAGAGCTGCAGAACTATTAGATAAAACAGAAGTACCTGTTGCCCGTATGGACGATCTCCCGGCATACTTTAGCGGGGGAATGCAACAGCGTGTTCAAATTTCCAAAGCTATTGCAAACAATCCTCCACTTTTATTTCTCGATGAGGTAACATCAGGGCTGGATGTGTCGGTTCAAGCCCGCGTACTGGATCTGATCAGAGGATTACAGCACGAGCTTGGAATAGCGATGATAGTGGTTTCGCATGATTTAAGCGTAATCCGCATGCTAACCGATCGTACCCTTGTTTTAAAGAATGGGAGAATAGTTGAAAGGGGCTTAACCGACCAGATATTGCAAGACCCGCAGCACGAATACACCCAATTGTTGGTTAGCTCATTATTATAAAATTCTAAAAAACAGCATTATGGCAACAATATTAGAAGTTACAAACCTTCGGAAGTGCTTCAACCTGCATATTCTAAACGATAAAAAAATTGAAGCGCTGATTGATGTTAATTTTAGTATGGAAGAAGGCGAAATAGTAGGGCTAACCGGAAAATCAGGTTCTGGCAAATCAACCCTGATGAAAACTATTTACCGGACCTATCTTGCCAGCTCTGGCGAAATGAATTATTTATCAAAAACCTTTGGGAAAATAAACCTGGTGGAAGCCGATGAGCACCAAATCCTTCAGCTACGCCGAAAAGAAATTACCTATTGCTCACAGTTCCTGAAAGTAATACCCCGTGTAACTGCTATTGATGTAGTGGCAGATACCATTGTTAAAAAGGAATCGGACAGACCGTTAGCCAGGGAAATTTCGACCGATTTGATAAAGACTCTTGGTTTGCCGCCTGAATTATGGGACGCATTTCCATCAACTTTTAGTGGTGGGGAGCAACAACGTATAAACATTGCCAGGGCTATTATTGCCAAGCCCCGCTTTCTATTGGTAGATGAGCCTACCGCTTCGCTGGATACAAAAACCAAAGACATTGTTATCGAATTAATTCTTGGCCTGAAAAAAAATGGAACTTCGGTACTGCTTATAACGCATGATGAGTATACTCTGCAACGCTTATCAGATAAAACAATCCATCTCCAGCATGGACAAATTCTCGAACAGGTTTTTGCGTAAGGTTGTTTTTATTTAGGATATATAATTCAATATCCACATAATGCTATTAAAAGAGATCCTAATTCTATTATTCAACTAAATTATTAGTGGATGAATAACATTGTTATAAATAATGCCAAAATCATAACTCCTAAAGAAGTGATATCCGAGGGGACAATCATTATTAAAAACGGGGTAATAGCAGAAATCCTTTTGGAACCCAAAAGGAACCAATCTGACGACTTTATGGTATTCGATGCACAAGGAAATTATCTAATGCCAGGGATAATTGATATTCACACCGATGCAATGGATTATGAAATAAATCCCAGAACTTCAGCTGATTTCCCGATTGATGTTGCTTTCCGGGAACTCGAAAAACGATTGTGCGGGGCTGGTATTACAACGGTATATCATTCTATTCATTTGGGTTATCGCGATGCAGAATTCAATCTTCGAAGCAAATATTCCAGAAAACAGGTGTTCGAGAGCGTATTTGAAGAGTCGTTAAAACATACCATGATTCATAACAAAATTCATCTTCGGTTCGAAATAAGTGGAAACGAAGATTATGAGCTATGTTTTGAGCTGATAGAAAAAGGGTACATTTCTTTATTCTCTTTTATGGACCATACACCAGGTCAGGGACAATATCCATTCGACAAGTACCTTGCCATGGCCGAAAAAAGAGGATTGACAAAAGACCAGGCTATTGCTGAACTTGAGCGCAAGCGGTCGCGACCCAGAATTAGCAAAGAACAAATTCGCGTTTTGATAGATTTTTTGAAAAGGAAGAATATTCCAATCGCTTCGCATGACGACGATTCAGTCGAAAAAGTTGCTGAAAATCACGATATGGGTATCACTATTTGTGAATTCCCCATAAATATGGAAACGGCTCATAGGGCCACTGGTTTAAAAATGTCGGTAATTGGAGGGGCTTCAAATGTACTGCGTGGAGGCTCTACCGGTGGTAACTTAAATGCAACCGATGCTATTGCCAATGGGGTGATGGATACCTTATGCTCCGACTATTATCCCCCTGCAATCCTGCATAGTATATTTATGTTGTTCGAGCAAGGTATTCTTCCCTTAAACGAAGCTGTTAACATGGCTACCCTTAATGCTGCAAAAGCTGTAAAAATTGATAATTTAACTGGGAGTATTGAGGTAGGGAAAAATGCAGATTTGGTTTTAGTAAATTATTCTCACACCTTTCCAACCGTATTGAAAACAATAGTATCGGGCAATATTTCTTCAAAATATAATTTAAAATCCCAACCAGTATTTGAATATAGTAATATATCATGAACAACCTGATTATTAACAATGCACGAATAGTAACCCCTGAAGAGGTTAAAGCAAATGGATCGGTACTCATTGAAAACGGTAAAATTGTTGAAATTGCATCCAAACCATTTAATAGTGGATTATTTGGATATAATTCCATCGAGGCCAATGGAAAATATCTTCTCCCGGGGATTATCGATTTACATACCGATGCCATTGAAGTAGAGATTTGCCCCAGGCCTGCTGCCGATTTCCCAATCGAAGTTGCCTTTCGGGAACTTGAAAAACGGATGTGCGGAACCGGGATTACCACTGTATTTCATTCGATGCACCTGGGTTCACGCGAATATGAAAAAGATTTCAGAAGTAAATACAAACGCCCGGAAGTCTTTAAAAAAGTTTTTGATGCTTGCCAAAAGCATAATCTTCTTAATAATAAAATTCACCTGCGCTATGAGGTTACAGGACTCGAAGAATACAACTTCTGTTATGAACTTATTAGTAATGGGTATATTTCGTTTTTCTCTTTTATGGATCACACTCCCACTGAAGATTTGTTAACAGAAGAAAAGTTAGAAAAATTCTGCCATCGCAAGCGGATTTCAAAAGAACAGGCTGTTAAAGAAATTCATGAACGAATGGAACGTCCTAAAATTACAAAGGAGCAAAAAGGCGATCTAATTCATTTTTTGAAACAAAACCACATTCCGATAGCCTCGCACGACGACCGGACAACCGATGTTATTGAGCGAAACCACCAAATGGGTATTACAATCGCCGAATTTCCAATCACAATAGAAGCGGCTGCAAAAGCTGTTGAGTTAAAAATGGATACTGTTGGCGGAGCCGCTAATGTTCTGCGCGGTGGTTCCAACCTTGGAAATATTAATGTTCAGGATGCCATTTCGCAAGGGCTTATCAATATTCTTTGTTCCGATTATTATCCACCTGCTATTTTGCAAAGTATATTTATCTTATTTCAAAAAAACATTTTATCCTTGCCAAAATCAGCTAACCTGGCTTCCCTCAATGCCGCAAAAGCTGCAGGTATCGATAATTGTAAGGGAAGTATTGAGGTGGGGAAAGATGCAGATGTACTTTTGGTAGATTATACCCATTCTGGTCCAATTCTCGAAAAAAGCATTGTTGGTGGCAACATTTCAGGCGAATACAGTTTAAAATCTGCTAAAATATATGAATACTACAATTGAAAAACCAAAAGCTGACTTCTTGTTTGAGGAATATCAATCGAAGCAGCACTTTGCTATCGGCTTCGAAAATATTCTCAAACAATCGCATGCTTTGCACCATTCTGATAAGTTTATTTTCGATGGCAAAAATTGGATAATTAAGCCTTATCATGGCTTTGCGGTAGTTTCGATGGTCAATAACAACCCGGGTAACGAAATCCTGCTTCAAAACCTGTCAGACATTAAAAAGCATCTTAATAACCGCTTAAATAAGCGGGAAACATATTATATGCTACCGGAACATAGCTTTCATCAAACCATAGCAAATACCCTTTCGGACAAAAGGTTTTATGAAAATATTGTGAATAAGGGTTTGCTGGATATTTTTCCTGAGAACGTGGAAGGCGCTTTTAATAAAATTCGCCTCGATTTCAGGAATGGCCCTATTAAGATGAAAATGATTGGTTTAAATGTTTTTGGAAGTTGTGTGGCTTTATTGGGTATATTCGGAAAAGAAGATGATTATCAAGATATTCAGAGTTTTAGAAAGCAGTTTTACAGCGATTATAAAATTCAGGCAACCGACACCAAATGGACACGCCCATTTGTAGGTCACATAACGCTAGCTTATTTGGGACGGGAGATAAATAACGAAGAAAGAACTTTGCTGGCCGATATAATTAATGAGGTAAATTCCTCATTTGATTTTAACGATGCTGTTTTCAATATTACCCAAACAGAGCTTCGGAGCTATACCGATCTCTCCTGTTTCAATAAAATAACTAACTATCCGGTATTTAATTTTGTAAAATAAAACGTTCATGTTACACCATATCGATTATTTCCCAGAAAAACCAGAAGGCGCCGATGCTAAAATGCTGGGGGAAGAACCTTATATCCATCCTACCTGCAAGGTCCGTGATAGCAAATTAGGAAGTTGGATAGCACTGGGGCCAAATACTTCAATTTCTGAATCGAGTTTCGATGACTATAGCTACACTGCCGGAAATGTTTCGATTGTTTGGGCTACCATAGGAAAATTCTGTTCCATAGCTAACGGAACACGCATAAACCCAGGAAACCATCCGCAATGGAGAGTTACCCAGCATCATAGTACCTACCGCCGGAAACGTTATGGTTTTGACACAGTAGATGACGAGGAATTTTTTGGCTGGCGAAAAAGTCACCACTGCCAGATTGGTCACGACGTTTGGCTTGGAACACGGGTTATTGTAATGCCCGGTGTTAAAATAGGAACAGGGGCTGTTGTTGGCGCCGGTGCTTTGGTGACTAAAGACATTGGCGATTACGAGGTTGCTGTGGGCGTTCCTGCTCGTGTAATTAAACTTCGTTTCCCAAAAGATCAGATAACAAAGCTTTTAGATTCGCAATGGTGGGAATGGGACAGGCAAACACTTGAATCGAGGTTCAACGATTTGCTTTCAATCGATCAGTTTATTGAAAAGTATTGCTGAAATATTAATACCCGAAAAATGTTTAAACACATCCTTTATATTATCCTGTTTGGGTTTTCAGGAATCATCTATGCTCAAACATTATCAGTCGAAAAAATTAAGGAAAACCAGTTTGTTATTAAACCTTCCGAAAAAGGTAGATTATACTGGAGTGCAAGTGCCGATAGTTGGAATAAAGCTGTTAAACTGAAAAGGACAGGCAAAACTGACACCTTTCGAATCCAGGACGTTCAGCCTGTTATTATGCTAAAATTACGCGGAGGCAAATCAATTTTTGCAGCTCCCCGACCAGTTGAATTGCAGGGAGGAATTAATTTTCGAGATTTGGGAGGATATATAACTAAAACTGGCAGGCAGGTGAAATGGGGCAAAATATATCGCTCGGCCGATATCAGCAAATTAACCGACCAGGATTTAGTAACCTTAATAGCCCTGAACCTCAAAATGGATTGCGACCTGCGGGGCGAGAAAGAGTCCGAAGCAGCTCCCGATCGCTTACCCGAAGGGGTAGAGTACATGCTTTTGCCTGCCGGTAGTGAAAATATAGGAACAGCAACTGCCAGCTACGACAGATATATGAAAGGGATTGAAACCGCCGACTCCTTTATGCGGGTATTTTATGCGCGAACCGACCATCTGGCAAAAAAATACAAACCCATGTTTGATGCATTATTGAAACTTGGAAACGACCAGGCATTGCTGTTTCATTGTACCGCCGGGAAAGACCGCACAGGTATTGGTGCAGCTCTAATCCTTTATGTGCTTGGGGTAGACGAAGAAACTATTCTAAAAGACTATGAATTGACAAATTTATACCGGAAAGAATATAACCATAAAATGATCAAAACATTAATGAATAAAGGTTTGTCAGAGGAAACTGCAAATTATATGATGTCGGCACAAGCAAAATTTTTGAAAAATGCAATAGAGGCAATAAAAAACGATTTTGGCAGCCTCGATTTATTTTTGCTGAATGAAATGGAGTTAACAGCCGATAAGAAAGCTTTACTATTGAACAAATATTTGTACTAATTTAATTCGTTCTATTATATATTGAGTGATTGTTATTTTTGTTTCTCCCGAAAATAAAATCACATCGCCAAATCCGCAGTTAATAAGCTAATAAGGTTGTTTGTTGATAATATTTAATATTACTACTAAGGTGAGAAAAAGTAAATAAGGTTTTGTAATGGATTTAAAAACCTTATTTCTTAAAAACAGACCTTAGTGAAATATTATAACTGATAAATATTAACCTCATTACCTTATTTTTCTAAAAATCAACCTTTGCATAGAAAAGAGACATTTTATTTGCTCACAATAATGTAACAATTGCATGATACTTTCCTAATATATCCATCTTACTTTCCACCCAAAAAAGGAAAGATGCATAAAAAATTTTTACCATTCATATTTCTGATAGCCTGTTTGCTTTACAGCGCTTGCAAAAACTCTGAGATTAAATCCAATTACCCTGAAGTATTGCGTTTTGGAGTTTCTACCCTGGAAGAAGATCCGGAACAGGCCCGATACCGCATGAAAGGGATGAAAGCTTACCTTGAAAAGGAATTGGGTATTGAAGTTGAGATTCATGAGGTGAGTGGCTATGCTACCATTATTGAAGCCTTGAAATCAAAAAAACTCGATATTTGCAGCCTGGGAAGTTTTTCCTATATATTGGCTGCCCAATCGGCTAATGTAGAAGCTATTTCATGTCGGGGTACCCTGAACGGAAGACCTGAGCCCTATCATGGTGTTTTAATTACCAGTCCTTCCAGTGGCCTAAAAAGTATCGACGATGTCAAAAAAAATGCCAGCGGCTTAACCCTGGCCTTTGGAGATCCGGCTTCTACTTCCGGTCATTTAATACCCAGGGCTTACCTCGAAACTATTGGACTTACCAATAATAAATTCAAACAAACGTTTTTTACCAATAGTCATTCTACTACTTTTTTTACTGTGAGATCGGGAAAGACCGATATTGGATGTGTTTCCGAAAGTACCATCAACAAACTAATAAAAGAGGGCAGGGTGAAAAGGAATGAGTTTGTGGTTCTCTGGAAATCCGACCCAATTATCAACAGTGCTATTGGTATCAGAAAAGATCTCGATATCGGCTTTAAACTGGAGGTACAAAAAGCACTGGCCGATTTCCGGTTTAAAGACCCTGCAAACTGGAAAAAGTATGGAGTGCTTATTGCCAAGCAAACTATATTACCATACGATTCCCTATGTTTAATTAATGCGCACGATTCGATGTTTAACGAATTAAGACAATTATCGGGTCGTTATAATTTATTAAGGCAAAAAAGATGATTCTCTTTTTTAATGGAAAGCTAAATTAAAGCTAACTATATTCTAACACAGTTACTTTTTATTTATCAATAATTTCCGCATCGCCACCTTTAACCAACCTGCTGAAATTAGTAAGGAGTAAGTCATTTTTTCTCTGTAGCACTTGAAACGCGCACCAATGCATTTTTATCAAAAGGAATTACTATAAAATTCCGACGCAAGTTATAAAGCAAAAAATGTTGTGGATTAAGTTATTAAGCAACACCTAAAAGATACCCTATGAAATTTATTTTCATGATGCTACTATGCATATTTTTGTCCCTGGTTAGTTTTTGTCAGCCTGCTATGCTGTCCAAAAAGATGCCCCAAAATATAAGTGGAATTGTAGTTGATAATAATAAGCAGCCAATTGAATACGTAAATTTATTACTTTATAACTCTTTAAATTCGGCGCTGATTACAGGCGTAGTTTCCGATAGTAAAGGGGTGTTTGTTTTTCCAAACCTTCAACCGGGTAAATACTATATTAATTCAAAATTTATTGGCTTTAAAGAGAAAAAAGTTTTGAATTTACTATTGAATTATGGTAAAGGAGATCTTATACTTGATACAATTGAACTTGAGCCGGATGCTTATCAGTTAAAAAGTGTAATTGTCCAGGGGAATGCAAAATCGGTTGAGAACAGGTTGGAAAAGAAAGTGATTAATGTGGGTAAAGATATTGATGCAGGCACAGGAAATGCTGCTGATATCCTTCAGAAAGCTGCCTCTGTCAAAATTGACGATGAAGGTGCAGTTTCATTGCGGGGCAATGACAATGTCACGATCTTGATAAACGGGCGGCAGCAAACTATGAGTGGGCAATCTGTGCTAACCACAATTCCGGCTTCTTCCATCGAAAAAATTGAGATTATATCCAATCCTTCTGCAAAATATCAGGCGGAAGGAACCGCCGGGATTATCAACCTTATTCTTAAGAAAAATAAAAAGGACAACATTAGCGTTCTTGCTTCGGTTAAAGCTGGTACAGCCCGGAAATATGCTGCCAACCTAAATACTTTTTACAGTAAGGGCATTTATAATTTTAACCTGCAACTAATGTATAACAACCTGGGCAGATGCAATAATTCCTACCGTAACAGGCTTTTCAACTTTCCGGATTCAACAGTATACTTTTACGACGATTTTAAAAATCGAAGATATAGGGATGTGGATAATTTTGTTAGTGTTGGTAGCGGTATCGACCTCAAAAACCTCGAATTTTTTGGTTCTGTAAAATATGGGTTGTTCGAGCTGAACAAGATAAAAACCGGCGAACAAACCAGAAGGGCAGAGCCGGAAAGTATCGGTTTAGATTTTTGGAGCCAAAATATTACAAAAATTCACTGGAACTATTTCGAGACAGAGATAAATATTAAAATTAAGCCAAACAATACAAACCACGCGATGGAATTTTTACTTTATCGCTCGCAGGAGATTGGCAAGGACAGTTATAATACACATTCTTATCCTAAAAATAGCTTTAACGAAAAGACTGGTAACGACGAAAGAATCACTACCGATCAAACGGGGCATTATCATATTTACCAGGCAATGTTCGATTATGCTTATTCACTTAACAAAAACAACCATTTTGAGTCAGGTTTTTTCTTTAAAGAAGTCGACAGGATAAATATTTTTAATAAAGGAGATTTTAATTTCGGCACAAATACCTGGGATTATAATCCTGAATTTGAAAACAGGGTTGCCAACACGCATTTAATTTATGCCGGCTATTTGAACTTAAACGGAAAGTGGTCGAAACTCAATTATCAATTTGGGATTCGGGCGGAGAAGGAAAAGAGGGATATTCACATGTCGATGCCCGATTCATCAATAAATTTTTCAACTTTTGACTGGTTCCCATCAGCCTCACTTAGTTTTGAAATCACCCCCAATTTAAATTTTGTGTCAACGTTTGGTAAGCGTAAACAAGTTCCAAAGCTCTGGGCAGTAGTCCCCTTTACTTATGTTGACGATAAAAACTTTAGCACTGTTGGCAACCCGCTCCTGCGATCGGAATTTGCTGCAAAATGCGATATTGGGTTAGAATACTCTTGGGAAAAACTGACCGGTTCCTTTTCGTATTTTATAAACAACCGCAGCAATCCGATCATGCTGGTGCAATCTACGGGCGGGGAGTTCAAGAGTTCGGGCAACTGGAGCAATGTTCGCAAACACGTGATGCAGGGAATTGAAGCTGGGAACAAGCTACCAGTCTCTAAGCATATAAACATAAGCCTCGATGGCAGTGTTTACTCCAACCACTTTGCCAGCGATTTCAAGGATAAGGTATTCAACAACAAAGCTATTAACTGGTATGCAAACCTGATTTTCGATTTTACATTGGGGAAATCTACAAAATTACAAGTATTTAATTCCTTCGGTAGCAAATACACCATGTTGCAGGGGTACTATACACCGCTTTATTATACAAACCTCAGCCTTAGCCATTCTATGCTGAATAAAAGCCTGGTTATAGGGGTTAAGACAAACGATATATTCCAAACCCGGCGCACTTATGCCAATATGCATGAGTGGGAAGGGTATTATGCCGAATATTTTAACTGGGAAAAAAGGTATGTTTTAGTGAGTGTTATGTACAATTTCAACAAATACCAGAACAAGCAGAAAGCTATTGAATCGGAACGAGGGGCGATGTAGGAATGGGAAATTGTAAGAGACTGTTTAAAAATGAAACAAAATTATTTTTTAACACAGAGATATCTGTTTTGATCTCAAAAAGAATTCTGTTCCTTGAAAATTAATGCTATTAAATAATTCAGGATATTGAGAAGGCACGGAGGGCACAGAGTTTTAGAAATCGCTGGCGATTTCACTTCCGTGACCTCTGTATTTTCTCTAAAAACAACCTTGATTAGTCGCTTTTTGTTATATGCTATCTCAATTGTTGCTTAAGATTCATTATTTATTCTCTGTGTTAAATTTAAACAGTTTCTAAGTTTCAAGAATTTTTTTATATCATGGACTATTTTATAAAAACCGGCTTCGATCAGATGGATTTCGACCGTATTACGGCAATGCTTGAAAATGCATTCTGGAGTACCGGCATTAAAAAACCGGAAGTTATTAAGGGCGCGCAAAATTCGGCATTGCTTGTTGGGGGTTTTAACGAGGAAAATAACCAAATTGCTTACTCCCGGGTAATTTCCGACAAAACCCGTTTTGCATATATCCTTGATGTGTATGTGGACGAAAATTACCGAAAACAGGGCATTGGTCAGGCCATGATCCGGCATATATTGTCAAATCCTGAGCTAAGCGATGTATACCAATGGGCATTAATTACCAAAGATGCGCATGGAGTATATCAAAAAGTTGGGTTTTACCCTCTTCTCCATCCAAACAATTGGATGCAACTCAGGTTCGACAGGCCGATGAGATAAACTCAGTTCCTTTCTACTACAAAAATTACTTTTTCTACAAAATTCCTATATATGTTGTAACCTTTTCATCCTTTTTTCCCACTTATGGTTGTAATTAATTCGTAAATGAGACAAGTTACAAACATCGAACTTATTGATAAAGCACTGAACGACGACAAGAAAGCCTTTAGCATTTTGGTCGACAGGCATTATACCTTTTGCATCAATAAGGCAAGTCGCATTGTTAATGACCACGACCTTGCCAAAGACTTGGTACAGGAAGGTTTAATGGAAGCCTACTTCAACTTATGTAAGCTTAGTGATAAACATGCTTTTAAACCATGGCTGGGAAGTATTATTCACAATGTTTGCAACAATTATATTCGCAAGAATAGCAAGAAATACGCTTCTTTGAAACATTATTTCGACGAACAACAAAGTATAGAAAGCAATGCAGAAGGCAAAATTGTTGAACTTGTTTTGCAAGCTGTGAAAACTTTAGATGTGTCTTTCGAAGCCATTGTCTATGCTTTTTATTACGAAGGGAAAACCATTAGCGAGATATGCCACGAGCAGTCCATTACTCCGGCATTGGCAAAAGTGCGACTGCATAGGGCGCGTATTGAGTTAAAGGCCATACTGCTCGAAAAACCTGAAATGAAGGAATATAAACAATATTTTAAAAGCAAAAAAACAATGAAAGAAGTTAAAATCATTGACCTCATACCTTCAAGCAATGACTTAAAAGCTTGGGTAATTACATTGCTCGAAGAAGAATCCAATTTGATAATACCCATTGTAATCACAACTGAATTGGCCGCTACTTTGGCTGCTGGCATTAAAGGTATTGTTTTGCCACGTCCTCTAACTCATAATTTATTGGCTGATGTTTTAAGCACCAATGGGATACAGCCCGAAAGTGTTTATATAAACGATATTGAGAATGGCGTCTACCTTTCCGTTTTAAAAGCAAAAAGCCAAAACGTTGCACATGAATACGATGCCCGACCTAGCGATGCCATAAACATTGCCGTACGATTCGGCTGCCCGATTTTTGTATCGCAAGCCGTTCTTAAAAAAGCAGGTATTCAAATCCCTGAAAAGTTTGGAAATCAACCTTCATTGAAGAAAGGAATTGGTCAATTGTTGCAGTATATCGAAAATGAACAGTTAAAAATTCAGGAACGTTTTAACTCAGCTAAAAATAAATCAGCCATTGATTTACAGGAACAAGCCGATAAACTGATGAGTTTTGTGTTTGAGGAATGATTGGGCAGGCAATGGTTGGGTATATTTTAAACCAGGATGATTTTAGAGAAATATATCATTGGCTATTAGTTACAAGAGATGCCCATGGCGTATTTCAAAAAAGTAGGATTTCACCCTCCTCTCCATCCAAACAATTGGATGCAACTCAGGTTTGGCAGGCCGTTGAGATAAAATCAGTTCCTTTCTATGCTGTGTTCTGTATATAATTTACTAACTTATATTTAAAGTTATTTTAAGACAGTGCTCCCCGGGTTTGATTATCTTTGATTTCTAATATAAACGAACATTCATATGAACCTGGTATCCCACATTTCTCTTCCTGCATATCGATCCACAATGTTTGATGTATGGCAAACTCCAACCGGGTATTTTATAAAATTTTGATAAAATGAAAATATTAAAATATAGCCCGGTTTGTTGTACAGACCGGGTTTTTTTTTGAACATCTAAAACCAACCATACATGACAACTAATAATTTTGAACCGCAATTCCTGAGGGCTTACCAGTACCTTGAAACAGGAGAAGTATGCAATGCCAGAATGATGTTGGATGAGATACTGCTGAATGAACCCGCTTATGCCAGAGCTCATTATCTTATGGGATGGATATATTTAAACCACATGGCCGATTACAAAAAAGCCGAAAAGCACTTCAAACTTTGCCGGCAATATGAGCCGAACTTTGCACCGAACTATACAGTTTATGCCGATGTTTTGACAATACAGGATAAGCTCGATGATTTGATATCTTTGGCAACCGATTCACTTAGCGTTCCTGGGATAGACCGCTCGTATATGTTCTACCAAATTGCAAGGGCAAAGGAAACACGCGAAAATTATCGCGAAGCTTTACGGTTTATCAAAAAGTCGAAAAAATACAGTACTTCTCCCGACTGGATGCTTTTTATCAATAAGGAGAAAAGCCGGATTAGCAGAAAAATTGGGTTTTTCAGACAAATAGCTGCATTACTTTGAAGAGATCGGCTAATAGAAAATTATTTACTTGAAAATTGCTGGTTTTCACCTTTATAAATTGTTTAATACCCTAATTCCTTTCAATAAAGGAGAAAAATACATGTTTATGGAATCACAATTTCTTCTTTGCGAAATGCATCATAAGATTCTCCTTTATAGGAAGGCAAAGTAATTTTCAAATCTGGATCCAGCCAAATTGTTATTGTTTTTCCTGAATATATTGATTTTGAAATAGGAACACTTATTTCTGCTGTTTCAAAGAACATATTAATAATACCATCTGAAATGCTTGCATTTGTTTTTCCAGATATCACCATTAATGTATTATACATTATTTTATACTCAATATCTACAGGCTTTCCGGTAGCAGTAAATTGAATTTGTGCTTTAAAACTTACCTTTTCATTCAGATAAGTTGGTTTACTTTTAAAGGAAACTAATCCCTTGTTCAATAGTGATTCGGAATTTGGTTCTTTTGAACATGTTGTAAAAACATAGACAATACTCAATAGAATAAATATTTTTCTCATACTTTTTATTATAAATATACTCGTGACATATGACTTTCACATTAAATAATTCTGAAGGTTGACATAAATTAATGATATGTAATGGAAGTTAAATTATTACTGTTTTTATGAAGAGTAATCCTATTTTAGTCCTCAATATAAAATTACTGGTTTTTAGCATTATGTTTTTATTTGAATTTAACCTACTAACCAGCGGAAAGAATCCCCTCGGCTGAATGTCTAAATATTAAAAGATTAGTTGTTAGTCCCCTAATGCATTACGTTAATCTTAATTGTTATTAATGTTCAATTAGATATTTATTTAAACTTAATACCCTATTAAAAGTGGCTAAAGATTAGCGACCGAACTTCGCCTTCGAAACAAACCCTAAATTTTTGCTATCCATGAAAAAATTATTTTATTTTTCAATTTTAACTTTTTTCCTTTTCTCTCTCAATGTCTTTTCGCAAGTAACCACCTCTTCCATTCGGGGGATTGTACTCGATGACAAAAACGAAGCACTTACCGGGGCTACTATTGTAGCTATACATGTTCCTTCCGGAACCAAATACGCCAACATTTGCGATTTGGACGGACGCTTTAATATAAGCAATATGCGTATCGGTGGCCCTTACCAGGTAACCGTTTCACTGATAAGTTATGCGTCTAAAACCTATAACGATGTTTACCTGAGCCTTGGAAATGTCGCTGAAATTAATGTTAGCTTAATCCCTTCCTCTACCGAGTTAAACGAGGTAATTGTAACGGCTGGTAAAAACGACATTATTAATAAAGACCGCACAGGAGCTGCCATAAACATCTCGAACGAGGCAGTATCGGCTATTCCATCCATCTCCAGAGGATTGAAGGATTTTACAAAAATCAGCCCCCTGGCAAATACCAGCGGTAGCGGTACTTCCTTTGCCGGAAGCAATAACCGTTACAACCAATTTGCCATAGATGGTTTGGTAAATAACGATGTGTTTGGATTAGCAGCCTCGGGAACCAATGGCGGTCAAACCGGAATCGAACCAATTAGCTTAGATGCTATTGAAGAATTTCAGATTAACATTGCTCCTTACGATGTTCGCCAGGGTGGTTTTACCGGCGGAGGTATAAATGCTGTTACCAAAAGCGGTTCCAATACCTTGCACGGTTCGGCCTATTATTATGGAAACAACCAAAATTTTGTTAGTCAGAATAACCCTGTTACGGAAACAGGAAACAGCAAATATGCCAAATACAAAGATTACCAAGGAGGCATTACCCTTGGCGGGCCAATTATTAAGAACAAAGTATTCTTTTTTGTTAACGGAGAGATGACCCGAAAAAGAACACCGCTTTCGTATGCTCCGGGAACTGCTGGTTCTAACATTACACTGGATGAGGTAAACCGGGTTCTTGCCGTTTTAAACCGAGTTGCACCTGGCTATGATCCGGGAGGTTATGACGATATTGCTTCGGAAACCAACAGCAATAAATTTTTGGCTAAAATAAACTGGAACATAAACGACAAACATAAACTTACCTTGCGCCATAGTTATACATTTGGCGAAAATATTGATATCAGCCGTGGACAAAATGCTTTGCGTTTTTACAACAATGGCGTTTATTTCCCCAGCACCACTAATTCTACCGGATTGGAACTGAACAGTATTTTCAATACCAAAATGGCAAACCGCTTACTTGTGGGCTATACGCGAGTTAGAGATGATCGGGATCCTTTGGGAAATCCATTTTCAACCATTCGGGTGAACCTCGATGGTGGTAAAACAATAACGCTTGGAAACGAAAACTCCTCTGTAGCCAACCAGCTTGATCAGGACATTATATCGTTTGACAACGATTTCAACCTGTATCTAGGAAAACACACCCTTACCTTTGGTACACACAACGAAATGTATAATTTTTATAACTTATTCGTTCAGAATATATATGGTAACTATGCCTATAAAAACCTTGCCCAGTTCGAATCAATTGGTACTGCTACCGAAGTTGCTCCTACCTTTTATGGAATTGGGTACTCTTTTGCCGGCGATGATAATCCTTCTCAAGGTAAGGGAGCTGCTGAGTTTACTGCTTTTCAGTTAGGCTTTTATGCCCAGGATGAATTTAAAGTAACCAATAACCTTCAGGTAACCGCAGGTTTGCGTGTAGATATCCCTATTTTCCCGGATAAACCCGAAAAGAATGCCGATTTCAATACCGCCTATGCCTCGCAGGAAATTTCTACCGGAACAGTTCCGGAAACCAAGTTATTATGGTCGCCCCGCATAGGTTTTAACTGGGATGTGTTCAACAACAAATCGCTTCAGGTTCGTGGAGGAACAGGATTATTTACCGGCCGCGTTCCGTTTGTATGGGTGTCGAATCAATTCTCGAACAATGGTCAGTTAAATGGAGCTTACAGTGTGGGTGGCTCTTCTTCCAGTTCAAATCCAATTACGAATCCTGCCGGTTTAAAATTCACTGCTGATCCATTCAGTCAGCCCTTGGCAGAAGATTTGGGAAAGACCGCCGGAAGAGGCGCCATCAATGTTATCGATAAGAACTTCAAATTCCCACAGGTTTTCCGTTCGAATATTGCCATTGATAAAACCTTGCCTTTTGGCGTTGTAGCAACTGTTGAGGCTATTTTTAGCAAAACCATAAACAACATCAACTTTACCAACTTAAACCGCCAGGTCGATCCTAATTTTGTATTCAGCGGCCCCGATCAACGCGAACGGTATACCTCCGGAAGCGCTGACCCAACCAATAAATCGTATGTAAGTAATTCAAGGCTAAACAGTGGTTACGAGGAAATCATTAAACTCAACAATACCAATAAAGGCTATTCGTATAATTTTGTATTTCAATTGCAAAAAGCCTTCAAAAAAGGGTTGCAGGCGTCGGCAGCCTATACTTTTGGCGAATCGATGGACTTAAACTCCGGAACTTCCAGCGTTGCGTATTCCAACTGGCGCTATGTTAACAACGTTCATGGTTTGAACGACCTGGGGCTTACCACTTCTAACTTCAGTACCCGTTCCCGTATCCTTGGTTTTGTTTCGTATAAAATAAACTACCTGGGCGATTATATGTCATCGCAAATCTCTTTATTCTATAACGGACAGTCGGGTCAGCCCCTTTCTTACATTTATGATGGCGACATGAACAACGATGGCACCTCCAACGATTTGATCTTTATCCCAAAATCGGCCGATGAAATCAACCTGGTTTCGTTTACCAAAACTGTTGATGGGAACACTGTTACAGTTACTCCACAAGAGCAATGGGAGCAACTGAATTCTTTTATTGAAAGTGATGAATATTTAAAAAATCGCCGTGGCGAATATGCACACCGCAATGCTGCCAGTTCGGTGCCATTTCAGCATCAATTTGATCTGCGTTTGCAACAGGATTTCAAAGTTAGAATTGGTGGGGTTGAAAATAAACTTCAGATTACGTTCGACATTATTAATGCCGGTAACCTGATAAACAAGGACTGGGGTCGTCAGTATTATGCTTCGAACCAGCAAATCAGCTTAATAAAGTATGTTGGATTATACGATTCAGATCCTTCGGCAAATGTGAATTATTCCGAAAATAAACCTACGTTCAACTATAACGGAAACGGGTTAACTAAAAACAAGCCATACAGCACTTCCGACCTGGCATCGCGTTGGAGGGCACAGTTCGGTGTCCGATATGTTTTTTAACCATCACAAAGCGAATACTTGAGTTGCCTTACATAGCTTACGATGGTGTATTAAGGGAAAGACTGGGTGCATCAGCACTCAGTCTTATGCTTTTTAAAATCTTTTAAATCTTAAAAATAGAACGTATGAGATTGTTTTTTTCATTTCTGGTTACCATCTTTCTTTTCAATCCTGGAATTGCGCAGGAGAGATATGTGGTGATGGTTTCGATGGATGGGTTCCGATGGGACTATTCAAGCCTTTACCATACTCCCAATCTCGATAAAATTGCTAAGAAAGGGGTAAAAGCCAATTCGTTAATCCCCTCTTTCCCATCGGTTACTTTCCCTAACCACTATTCAATTGCAACCGGCTTGTATCCTGACCATCATGGATTGGTAGCCAATAATTTTTACGATTCCACCCTGCGGTTATCCTATGCAATAAACAACCGGAAAATGGTGGAAGACAAGCGCTTTTATAGCGGAGAACCTATATGGAATACAGCTGGAAGGCAAGGCTTGAAAACAGCATCCTATTTTTGGGTTGGAAGCGAAACGCCTGTGAACGATATGCAGCCAACCTACTGGAAAAAGTATGACGGAAAAGTAAAATACGAAAGCCGCATCGATACAGTAGCAAAATGGCTTTCTCTACCTGAAAAAGATCGTCCGAGGCTTGTTCTGCTTTATTTTTCAGAGCCCGACCATACAGGACATACCTATGGGCCAAACAGTCCAAACACCAAAAAAGTGGTCGAAAACTTAGATTCCTTAGTAGGAGTGCTCACTAAAAAGCTCCGAAAAACCCCTGTAGCAAAAAATATCGATTTAATCATTGTCTCCGATCATGGCATGGGCCCAATTGAAGCATCCAAAAACATTGTTATCGACCAGTATATTTCGAAAAACTGGTGCAAGCAAATTGAAGGGTACAATCCCATATATACTATTTTGCCAGAAGTTGGTTATGAAGATTCTATTTTGTTAAATTTAAAGAAGGTGGAGCATTTACAGATATGGAGAAAAGCTGAAGTGCCTCAGTACCTCAATTACGGAACCAATCCCAGGATTTTCCCCTTGGTGGTATTGGCTGATTCGAGCTACAGCCTAACCTGGAGTTTTAAGAAGACGGAAAAAGGAGGGGCGCATGGGTACGATATCCGCAATACCGATATGCATGGTATTTTTTATGCGGTTGGACCGGATTTTAAAAAGAGGTATCAGCAATCTTCCTTTCAGAACATACATATTTATAATTTGATAGCAAGACTACTTAATATAAACCCGGCAACAAATGATGGCGATATAAAAGTAACCGAGCAAATGCTTAAATAATTGGAATTGGGTTTTACTTTTGCGCTTTTCCATGTTCCCGATGAAACACTCTGAGTCAAACTGGAAAGTTTGAATTATTATGGGTGGGTTGGCCAAAACAATATAAAGTTTAGACTCTAATTTGTATAAAAAAAATCTATGAAAATACTTCTCTATTCGTTTATTACAACAGTTTTAGTTGTATCGTGTAATAAAAACAACGAAAATCCTAAGGTTTCTTTTAAAGAAGCTTCTGTTAATTTATCCACCCATAAATTATCAACCTTTTCTATATCAAATAATTCAAAATATTTTTTAGTTTTTGAATCAGGATTGGGCGACAGCCATTCGGTATGGAATGAAAAGAATATTGTGGAAGAAATGAGTAAAACTTGCGATGTTTTGCTATATGACAGAGCCGGTTATGGGAATTCAGAAACTGGGCCTGTACCAAGAAATATTGACAGATTAAGTGCAGAACTAGATAGTGTTCTCAATTTATTACTAAGCAATAGAAAAGCAATCCTTATTGGTCATTCCCTGGGAGGTATGGTCATACGGGATTATGCTATTAAAAATCCGGACAAAACTGCGGCTTTGTTATTTGTTGATCCATCGCATGAATATTACAATCATCCATCGCAATCGGATGAAGATATGATTTATAATTCCTTTAGCAGTGCATATGGTGCAAAAAATGGAGCAACCATGGAAGCGAGAGAGCTGATTGAAGATTCGCAGTATTTAGAAACACTTCCTGATTTGCCTAACATTCCGGTTATAGTAATAACCAGCATGAAGACTGATGCATCTCATTCTTCTGCAGACAGGAAAGTATGGTTTGATGCCCATGAACTATTGAAAAATGGCATAACAGATTTCACACATGTTATAACTTCAAAATCCGGGCATTATATAATGAGGGATGAGCCCAAGCTTATTGTTGACCATTTAAAGCTGTTGATTGCGAAATTACCCAACAATTAAATAAATATTAATTTATTAACAGAAGTAGACTAACAAAATCCTAATAATCAAATAATAATGTAAAAATGCTTTACTAATAAAGCACATTTACTTTTGGGTAAATGAATAATTTACATTTTATATGAAAAGGTTTTTCACTTCCCTGATAGCTTTTGCAGTATCCACAGTAATTTCATTTGCACAAACTGACCATGAAACTCAAAATGTGATCCTAATAACCTACGATGGCCTTCGTTGGCAGGAGGTATTTAAAGGAGCAGAGAAAAGACTTTTAATAGACGACAGCCTATCCGTTGTAAATGAAATAAACTATTCGGAAAGACATAAATTATTGCCTTTTTTGTGGGGTACAATTTCACAGAAAGGTCAAATTTACGGAAACAGGGATTACAATAACAAAGTAAATGTAAGTAACAACTTTTGGTTCTCGTATCCAGGTTATAATGAAATCCTAACCGGAATTAAAAAGGACAGGAAAATATTCTCCAATCGAAAAGTGTACAATCCTAACATCACAGTTTTTGAATATTTAAATTCGTCCGCAGCTTTTCAGAATAAAGTAGCTGCTTTTGGTTCATGGGAATTGTTTCCTTTTATTTTTAACGATCAGCGCTGCGGTTTTATGGTGAATGCAGGTAACCAACCCATAAATCACGCTCACCTAAATGCAAGGGAAATTGAATTAAATAAATTACTTTCTAATTCTAAATCACCCTGGGCTTGTATCCGCCCGGATACTCTAACCTATAGATTTGCTTTGGAATACATGAAAGAATGCACTCCAAATGTTGTATTTATTTCTTTTGGGGAGACTGATGAATACGGGCACGATGGCAATTACAGCGGATACCTGGCCGCTATAAAAAGAACTGACCAGTACATTGAAAATATTTGGAATTTTGTTCAATCGAACGAACATTACCGCGATAAAACATCAATAATTATAACCACCGACCATGGCCGTGGATACCTGTTTCGCAATAGCTGGAAAAGACATGGGCGATGTTTCTTAGGTTCGGACCAAACCTGGTGTGCAGTTATGGGGCCAGAAACCTATCCCACAGGCGAAGTTAAAACTTCGGGACAATTGCATTCGAATCAGCTGGCAAGCACAATTGCGACTCTGCTTAAAACAAACTATAATTTATACAGTAATATCGGGAAACCAATTATACAGATCGTTAGTAAAGAAACACCTGAAATACTAACTGGGTTTGTTGAATAATAACAAAGTATAAATTTTATCCAAAAAAGGTTCAGTACAAGTGGGAGTAATCTACACATTTACTGAATAGAAGTACGAAGATCAACATTGGAATACCTGCAATTAATAAGTACATTAAATCTTCCTTATTCTTTTGAAGGATTTCTTTTAGATGTTCAATTATTGTTTTCATAAACGAACACTTTTTTGTTTTGCATTATAAAAGTATGAATGATACATGAAGTGATCGTAAACTTAGTATTAAGATAATATTAATGATTTTTAGTGTGTTAATGCTAGTAAATCAAATACTTATTTGTATTAAATAGGTCAGCAGAGCTAATAACTATGAATAATTTAATTCCAAATAAATAATCAGTTTACATTCAGGTAGTTCCTTTAAGTCCTTATGAAAACTGGATAAAATGGAATTGATAAAAGCTCATGAAATTAAGCAATCACGCATTTTAAAAAACATTGGTAGTGGTAGCATGGTAAAAATGATTATGTCGGTTTTCAAAATAGACCATATTAATAAAATCTATGCTGAAAATCATAAGAAACCAGTGCTTGAGTTTCTCGAAAGTATCCTAAGCGAATTAGGAGTTACCTATGAAATCCCTGGTGGTGACATTGAAAAAATTCCTCAAAGCGGTTCTTTTATTATTGTTGCAAATCATCCTTATGGAGGACTAGATGGTATTATTTTAATGCATGCCATTTTAAAGATAAGGCCTGATTTAAAGGTAATGGCTAATTCACTTCTACAACGCATTGAACCTATAAAGGAGCATATAATTGCAACAAATCCTTTCGAAGTAACCACAATACCAAAAGAGAACATTCGAGGTATAAAAGCTTGTATCGAACATCTAGAAAAGGGGAGTTGCCTGGCTATCTTTCCAGCAGGAGAAGTATCAACTTTCCAGAAAGGGTATAATGGTATTACTGATAGAAAGTGGCGAAAAAACATAATTAAACTTATCTCAAATGCAAAGGTGCCGGTTATTCCAATTCATTTTCGAGGAACGAACAGTAAACTATTTCATTGGCTGGGATTAATTCACCCTGGTTTGCGCACGGTAAAAATTCCTTCCGAACTATTCAACAAAAGCCGAAAAATTGTTAAAGTAAGAATAGGTTCTCCTATTTCGGTTTCCGAACAAGAATTATTTGTTGATACTTCTAAATTAGGAAGATACTTAAGGGCTAAAACATATTCTCTTGGCTCAACCGCCGATATAAACCTTTTTTTTAAACAATCCAGAAACAAAACAGAAGAAATAATTTCTCCAATACCTTCGAGTTTATTACTTAGAGATATCGAATCCTTGCCAACCAACTATGAACTATTCCGGCATAAAAAATTTGTTGTTTACTGTTGCCCTTCAAGTTACATACCAAATATTATTAAAGAAATAGGTAGGTTAAGAGAAGTAACTTTTCGGGAAGTAGGAGAAGGCACAAACAGCTCGTTCGATTTAGATGAATACGACTTGTTTTATTGGCAATTATTTATTTGGGATACAGAAAACAGCGCTATTGTTGGTGGGTATCGTGCCGGTTTAGGTAAAGAGATAATGAAGCAATATGGTAAAAAAGGATTTTATACCCGAAGTTTATTTAAGATGGACGATAAACTAAACAGCTTATTAAAAGAGTCTATTGAACTAGGACGATCCTTTATTGTGAGGGGATACCAGCGAAAACCAATGTCTCTCTATCTTTTATGGAAAGGTATATTGTTATTTTTAGTAAAAAACAATGAATACAGATACTTGATTGGACCAGTAAGTATTTCTGATAGTTTTTCGGCAGTCTCAAAACAGTTATTGGTTGATTTTATACAAAATAATTATCTGGATCAATCCCTTTCGAAACTAATAAAACCTAAAAAACCTCTTCAACCTGTTCAAAATAATGCCGAGATTGATATATTAATAGAAGAGGTATGGAATATCAACCAGTTAGAACAAATAATTAGTGATATTGAAACCCCAACCACCCGAATTCCAATTTTGCTCAAAAAGTATTTACAAATTGGCGGTAAAATTGCAGCTTTTAATGTTGATCCGGCATTCAACAATTCACTGGATGGATTCTTAGTACTTGATTTGGCAAATGTTCCTAAAGATGTAATCCAAACTTTATCGCGAGAAACAAATAATAAAGATATAGTGAATCGATTTGAGTTTCGAGATGAAGCAATCTCCGTTAGTTAAAAAATCCTCTAAGGTATTAACACAACAAAGTAATGATTATCCCGATATTCATAGTCTGAATTTATTGCATCAGGCGAGGCATTCTCCAATATGCGGTAAGGTTTTGTAAGGTTATCCTAACCGGGAATTATATTTTAGCTTTGATAGTAAACGAATTAAACGATTTAGGTTGAATCTTAGTACTAAAACTCTGTTCTTTAACCCGAATATTAATATCTTTTACTTTTTCAAAAGGGTTATATATTAATAAGTTTGTGCTTCCGTCGGGATTTGCAAACGCTAAAACATCTTCCCATCCTTCGGTAATAAGTCTTTTGCTTCCTGGCTGCACAAAATGACTCAGATGTTTCATCAGGTAAAACTCAGGATTGAATTTTGCTTTTCGTGTCTTGGAATCTACCGATATCATGGAATTTTGTTTCCAACCCCATTGGCTTTTTCCGGTTTCGTCCAGAATAATATTCCAGTACATATACGAATTTGCACCGTTTGTAAGGTAATGCAGCATTAAACCCCAGGTATGTTCGGCAGCTTTCCAGTCGTTTGAGCCATCGCCACATTCTGTTTCGGTTTGCATCAGTTTCATGTTGGGGTATTTTTTATGTACTCCGGGAATAGCACCTTTACCTGCCCATTGAAAACCAACTCCTTTAACATATTTTGCCGATAGCGAATCGGTTAAAACAGTTTCAATTTTCTCAACAGATGGCCGTTCTATTGTACCCAGCCATATTTGAGCATCTAACTCCTGTTTTATTAATTCAGGTCCTAAATACTTGCCAATAAAGTCGCGAAGTGCCGAAGCTGTCCATACACAGCTTGGGAAAACCTGACACGAATTTGGTTCATTTTGAACATGAACTGCATTTAAATTTACCCCTTCGGCACGGTAAGCTTGTATGAATTTCGCAAAGTACAACGCATATGCCTTTAAGTATTGCTCTTTCATAATAAATTGGTTCTTCCCCTCCATTCCTTCCCCGGCAATGGGTAAGTCGTTTTGAACGGTATCCCGGTGGCAGGCATAATGGTTATTCGTTTTCATCCACGATGGAGGGCACCAGGGAGAGCCCCAAACCTGAAGCTTGGGATTATATTTCATCGCTTCCTTAATATAGGGTAAAAGTCCGGCAGTATCGTGGGCGATCGAAAAGTTTTTCATTTCGAAATCACCTGCCGTTTCATTATAAGAATAAAACATACGGGAATAGTCGTTAGCTCCCATAGGCATTCGGCAAATAGTAAAATTAAAACCAGTGTTAGGGGTAAATAGTTCCTGAAGAATAGAGTCTTTTGCTCCGGAACTCAGCATATTTAAAGCATCCCAACCCAGTTCGTTAAAACAACCGCCAAAACCGTCAATTTGTTGAGCTGTATCTCCGGTGACCGCTAAATCGAAGGGGGCATTTGCGTATGCATCCTTTAAAGCTAGGTTCTTTTCGGTTTCCCATTTTAGGTCGTTGGTGCTGGATATCCATTCAACAGGTTTCTCAGAACATGCAAGTAGAAAGATCGGGGCAAGGAATAATAATTTCTTCATAAAGCTTATTTTTAGGGCAACTAATATACAATTTCTTCTTTTAAAACGGACAAGCATAAAATTGAAAAATGCGATACTGATTTTTCACAGTATCGCATTTCGACAAAATTTTAAAATTAGATGATTGAGTCCAGTCCGAAAAAGGGGGTAATAGACTTTTCGGAGTACACTCATTATTATTTCAATGTAAATCTTTTTTCTTTACAATCGGAAGAACTGGTTCCCACATAGGCTTTAAAATCGCCCGGTTCAGCTTTAAAACTCATATCTTTCGTATAGAAAGCAAGGTCAGAAGTTGATATTTTGAATTTCACCTCTTGTGTTTCTCCCACTTTAATCATTAGCTTCTTAAAGCCTTTCAGTTCTTTAACCGGACGGGTAACACTTCCTACTAAGTCCTGAATGTAGAGCTGTACCACCTCTTCACCGTCAAATTTTCCGGTGTTTTTAACCTGTACCGATATTGCAAGAGTGTCTTGCATCCCCATAGCCGTATCGCTTAGGGTAATATCTGAATACGAAAATGTGGTATAACTTAATCCATAACCAAAGGGAAAGACGGGTTCGTTCGGAATATCTTCGAAACGGGAAACATAAAAATCGGTATCGCTTAGCTTTGGTCGTCCGGTATTTTTATGGTTATAATACACGGGAATTTGTCCCACAGAATATGGGAAACTTACAGGGAGTTTTCCCGAAGGGTTGTATTTGCCAAATACCACATCGGCAATTGCATTGCCCGATTGTGTTCCAAGGAACCAACATTCGAGCAGGGCAGGGGCATTAGCGGCTAACCAGGGGATAGTCAGCGGGCGACCGTTCATTAATAAAACCACAACTGGTTTGCCGGTTTTGAAAAGTTCTTTTGCGAGCTCTTCCTGACGGCCGGGAATATTAATGTTTCCCCGACTATGTGCTTCCCCGCTCATATTGCCGGCTTCGCCAATGGCAAGGATAACGATATCAGCCTGTTTGGCAATGTTAACTGCCTGGGCAAAGTTGGTAACAGAGTCATCAGCAATATTGCAACCTTTGGCATACAATACCTTGGTAGTAGCCGAAACCTGGGCCTTGATTCCTTCTAAAACAGTAACCGCATCGTTTGGATCGCCCATAGCGGTCCAATTACATAACATGTCTTTTTTGGAATCGGCCAGAGGGCCAATCACAGCAATAGTTTTAACATCGGAACTGATAGGTAATATCTGATTATTGTTCTTTAAGAGAACTATCGATTTTCGGGATACGTCACGTGCCATGTTTAAATTAGCTTCGCTCATTACCTCTTTCTTTTCCAGTTCTTCATTGCAATATTTATAAGGATCGTCAAATAATCCGAGTTTAAATTTGATACGTAAGATACGGCGAACCGCTTCATCAATGGTTTTTTCAGAAACCTTACCGTCTTTTACTAACTGAAGCAAATGATCACGGTAGCTATTGCTTTCCATGTCCATATCGTTTCCAGCGTTGGCAGCCAAGTTACCTGCTTCATATTTATCTTTAGCCACGCCGTGGTTTACCATTTCACCAATCGAACCCCAGTCGGATACGACAAAACCTTTAAAATCCCAGTCTTTTTTCAGAATGGAATTTACCAAATAACCGTTTCCGGTAGCAGGAACACCATCGAGTTCGTTAAACGAATTCATAAAAGTGCCGACTCCTGCATCAACTGCAACTTTAAATGGTTTTAAATAAGTTTCTTTTAAAACACGGTCCGAAATATCTACTGTATTATAGTCACGACCTGCTTCGGCAGCTCCATAGGCCGCAAAGTGTTTAGCGCAGGCTACAATGGTATTATTATCTTTCAAATCTTTTCCCTGAAAGCCTTTTACGCGTGCAACAGCAATCAGTGAGCCGAGATATGTGTCTTCGCCGGCACCTTCCATAATACGCCCCCAACGTGCATCACGTGCAATATCTACCATTGGGGCAAATGTCCAGTGAACACCCGATGCGGCAGTTTCAGAACCGGCAACACGGGCCGATGCTTCTATTGCTTCGAGGTCCCAACTGGCCGATTCCCCAAGTGGTATAGGGAAAATGGTTTTATAGCCATGGATAACATCAAATCCAAAGATCAATGGAATTTTCATCCGGGAGTTTTCCATAACCAGTTTTTGCATTTCGCGGGTATTGGTCGCACCCACAACATTGAGCATCGATCCGATCCACCCTTTTTTAAGGTCTTCGATTTGTTCGGGACGTGCTTTTAACGGGCCGGTAATTGCCGAGTTACCTGAATATTGGTTCATTTGACCAATTTTTTCTTCGAGTGTCATCTCGCTTAAAAGCTTATCTATTTTTTTCTCAATAGCGCTGTCGTCCTCGCTCAGATTGGTCGACTTATTGCAAGCGCCTGACATGACTGCTGCCAGTATCAGAAGTGGAATTATTTTTTTCATGTTTGTTGTAAGTTAGTCAATAAGAACCCAAAATTAAAAATTGGTTTAATATATAGTATAGGTTTGTACTGCAATTCCAATATTTAACCAGCGATATTCCTTTTTGGACAATACGTAAAATTTGTTATTCATTAGTAATGAGATGTAAAGGCGGGGCAAACAATAGAAATAAATATTTTTTAAATTATCAGTTTGGAAGTTTAATTCTTTTTATTTAGATTTGTTCCAAATTGTAAAAACAATATGTTCAGCACATCATTCATAACACTTCCCAAGTCAACAAGGCTTCACAAAGCTTTGCGAAT